>CATLAS010000134.1 GCA_949878535.1 uncultured Eubacteriales bacterium
ATTGTGGCAAACATTGGTGAAGATGGTATCCTTGCGGGTTGTAGCAAGAGCGTTGTAGTTGGAATGTTCGTTGGTACCAGGAGCAACTCCGAAGAAACCGTTTTCCGGGTTGACAGCCCACAGACGGCCGTCTTTGCCAACACGCAGCCAAGCGATATCATCGCCTACACACCATACTTTGTATCCCTTCTTGCGGAAGATTTCCGGCGGGATCAGCATAGCGAGGTTGGTTTTACCGCATGCAGAGGGGAATGCGGCGCTGATATAGTGGATTTCGCCCTGGGGATTTTCAAGTCCCAGAATCAGCATATGCTCAGCCATCCAGCCTTCCTTACGGCCAAGGTAAGAAGCAATACGCAGTGCAAAGCACTTCTTGCCAAGGAGTACATTTCCGCCGTAACCGGAGTTTACAGACATGATGGTGTTATCCTGAGGGAAGTGAACGATGTAGCGATTTTCTTCGTCCAGATCTGCTTTTGCATGAAGACCCTTGATGTAATCGGGGCTGTCACCCAGTGCTTCCAGAACGTTAGTGCCTACTCTTGTCATAATAAGCATGTTCAGCACAACATAAATAGAGTCGGTCAGTTCGATACCGTATTTTGCAAAATCACTTCCGACAACGCCCATGGAGTAGGGAATGACATACATCGTTCTGCCCTTCATAGCGCCGGTATACAGCTTTTTCAGCTTTGCATACATTTCAGTCGGATCCATCCAGTTGTTGATGTTGCCGGCTTCTTCTTTTGTAGGTGTGCAAATGAATGTGCGGCCTTCTACGCGTGCCACGTCATTTACAGCGGTGCGGTGCAGATAGCATCCAGGAAGCTTTTCCTGATTCAGCTTAATAATTTCTCCAGTGGAGCAAGCCTCCGCACGCAGCGCTTCTGCTTGTTCTTCTGTGCCGTCGATCCAGACGATTTTATCAGGCTGTGTCATAGCAGCCATTTCATCAATCCATGAAAGAACGTACTTGTTGTTTGTCATTTCACTCTCTCCTTTAGTAATTAGAAAGGTTATAAAAACCAATTTCCGCTAGTGTATATATTACCATTAAAAGCAACAAATTTCAATAGAAACAGACGGATTTAACAAAGTGTTCACAATTTGCAGGGTTTTTGATGCTGTATTTCGATAATTCGGTAAAAAATACGGATTTGCACTTTCTTACATATTAAAAATGCATGATTGCTTTTTGATTCCTGCAAAACAGCTTGTCTGATTGCGCAGGGAATAAATAAAAACCTGTAATTGATTTTTTGTGGGCTATGTGCTATACTGAAATAAAAAAATCGTGTATTATTTGTAGAGTCGAGTTGGAAAAATATTTTAAGAAAGGAGAAAGGAAAAAGTGTCTGAACTTAGCGAAAAGGAAAAACAGATTTTAGATTGTATAACAGATTGTTATACGGAGAATGGATACTCGCCCAGCGTGCGGGATATTCAGCGTCAGATTGGGATCCGCAGTACAGCCACGGTATATAGCTATATCGAAAAGCTGGTGGAAAAAGGATATCTGAAGAAAGACGCAAACAAAAGCAGGTCTTTGCGTCCGGATGTGGGTGCGCCGATATATCGGGTGCCGCTGCTGGGGAAGGTAACTGCTGGTGCTCCAATTTTGGCTGTGGAAAGTCATGAGGAGACTGTCAGTTTTTGTACAGACGGGCGCAGATTTGCTCCGGGTGAATTGTTTGCTTTGCGGGTTTGCGGCAGGAGTATGATTGAAGCGGGGATCATGGATGGAGACATAGTGGTGGTGCTGCGGACGCCGACTGCTTCCAATGGAGAACTTGTGGTGGCACTTATAGACGATGAGGCAACGGTGAAAACTTTTTATAAAGAGAAGGGTCGATTTCGCCTCCAGCCTGAAAATCGGGAATATGAGCCGATTTATACAGATCATGTAAGAATATTGGGGCGTGTTGTGGCAAGCCTGCGGTATTATCCATAAAAACAGCCGGTCAGAAATGACCGGCTGTTTGCTTGATGGAGAATTTTAAGGTGTTCTGCAAAGTAAAAATGTATAAGACTTCCCAAGCAAAAGGAAACTGTCACGTGGCGCAAACAAAAACGGTTTCCCCAGCAAAGAGAGCTGTCGCAAAGCCCAAATTTTATCAGGCTCCCTTGTGCAAAGGGAGCTGTCGCGCAGCGACTGAGGGATTGTTTTGCTATCATTTTGTAGAATCTTCAAATCGGCATATTACTTGAACAATCCCTCCGGCACAGTTACACCGTGCCACCTCCCTTTGCACAAGGGAGGCTTGAAGTTGATGGGGCTTTGCGCACCTTTACTGGAGGGAGATTTTAGGTTTTATAGTCGATTATTTTAAATAGCTATGAAATGAGAGTGAGATCAATCAGCCCTTGTTCACCAAAGCTTCTGTATCTTTTGCGATCATAAGCTCTTCATTTGTAGGAATCAAATATACTTTTACTTTGGATGCCGGTGTTGAAAGTTCAACAATATTAGGCTGACGGAACGCCTTTGCGTTACGTTCCATATCAATTTCCACACCCAGATACTTCATTTCTCTGCAAACCCGCTCACGAAGTTCCGGATTATTTTCGCCCATGCCTGCGGTGAATACGATTGCATCTAATCCATCCATAGCGGCAGCGTATGCGCCGATGTATTTCTTAACCTGATATGCCAACGTATTTGCCGTCAAAAGCGCACGCTCGCTGCCTTCCAAAATAGCGGCTTCAATGTCCCGGCTGTCGGAGGAAATGCCGGACAGACCCAAGAATCCGCATTCCTTATTCATGAAATCGCTCATTTCGTCCGGTGTTTTTCCGGTTTTATTCATTACATAAGTAACAATAGCAGGGTCGATATCGCCGCAGCGGGTTCCCATCATAAGTCCGGCCAGAGGGGTCATGCCCATGGATGTGTCGATACACTTGCCATCTTTTACAGCGGAAATGGATGAACCGTTTCCAATATGGCATACAACAATTTTGGTGTTTTCAGTTCTGCCCAGAATTTTGCACATTTCACCTGCTACAAAACTGTGTGAAGTTCCATGTGCGCCGAACCGGCGAATGTTATATTCTTTGCACATTTCATAGGGAAGCGCATATGTGTAAGCATAATCCGGCATTGTCTGATGGAATGCGGTATCAAATACCAATACCTGGGGTACACCGGGCATTGCTTTCATACAGCCCTCAATTCCCATAATATGAGCAGGAGTATGCAGGGGGGCCAATTCAATGCAATCCCGCAGCTTTTCCAATGTTTCTTCGTTTGCAATTACGGATTCAGCAAAATAAGTACCACCATGGACAATCCGGTGACCGACTGCTTCAATTTCGCTCATGTCGGAAATGCATCCGTGATTTTTGTCTGTCAGGCACTGAATAACGATCTCAGTTGCAACCGCATGATCGGGCATGCTGATTTCTTCTTTGTATTTTTCTCCAGACGGGAGCTTATGATCAATAACTCCGTCGATTCCAATGCGCTCACAGATGCCTTTTGCAAGAACTTCATTGCTGGATGTGTCGAACAGCTGATATTTCAAAGAAGAGCTGCCCGCGTTTACGACCAATACTTTCATAGATATAAAGCCTTTCCTTGATTTATTGTTTTGCGTCTGTTTGAATTTGACAATACCGTTTCTATCCTGTAAAATAGCCGGTGTACAGACAAATATATACAACATAATATTATACACCAACTTTTTTCAGATACAATACTTTTTTAAGGATATTTTATCATATGAACAAAATTTCTGCCGTAATTTGTGAATTGAATCCCCAACATACGGGACATGCGTACCTTTTTGAAAAAGCGCGTGAAGATTCCTCGTGCTTGATTGCCATTATGAGCGGCAACTTTGTCCAGCGCGGCGAATGTGCAATTTTTGATAAATACAAACGTGCAGTGTCTGCGGTGAACGCAGGGGCAGACTTGGTTGTGGAACTGCCATTTCCATGGAGCAGCAGTTCTGCAGCTTATTTTGCGCAGGCAGGGGTGCATCTTGCAAAACTGTTGGGATGCTCACATTTGTATTTTGGCAGTGAAACGGGGGATCAA
>CATLAS010000135.1 GCA_949878535.1 uncultured Eubacteriales bacterium
TATAGATAAAATTACAAAGGCGTATCTGTATGCGGCAAATCTGCATGAGGGACAGTTCCGCAACAGCGGAGAACCGTATATTATACATCCGGTCGCTGTTGCGGAAATCGTAGCTGCGCTGGGGTTGGATACAGATTCTATTTGTGCGGCGTTTCTCCATGATACTGTGGAGGATTGTTCCGATAAAACCGATATTGCCACCATAGAAAAATGGTTTGGTTCAGATGTAGCCATGCTGGTCAGCGGGCTGACCAAGCTGGTGGATTTGAATATCGAGGACAAGGAAGAAGCACAAATGGAAAACATCCGACGGATGCTTCTTGCTATGTCCAAAGATGTGCGGGTTATTTTCATTAAGCTGTGTGATCGGCTGCATAATATGCGCACTTTGGATGCGAAACCGGAAAATAAACGGAGAACTACGGCACTTGAAACCATGCATGTGTATGCGCCTTTGGCACATCGACTTGGTATTCAGCGCATTAAGCAGGAGTTGGAAAATCTTGCGCTGTCTTATCTGGATCCGATTGGATATGCGGAGGTTAGTCAGCACATTGAAGAAAAGTATGGGCAGAATCAGAATTTCATCGAAAATGTCCGCGCGAACGTTTCCGCACATCTGGAAAAATATAATATCCACTTTACCTTGGAAGGCCGCGTGAAAACAGTATACAGCATTTATCGGAAAATGTTTAATCAGTGCAAGGAATTTGATGAAATTTATGACTTTTACGCGCTGAGAATCATTGTGGAAACGGAGCTGGAATGCTAGACCGCGCTTGGTATTATTCATGAAATGTATAAGAGTATGCCGGGGCGGTTTAAGGATTATATTTCTACACCGAAGCCCAATATGTATCAGTCCCTGCATACTACGGTGATTGGACGGGAAGGCGTTCCCTTTGAGGTGCAGATCCGAACCAGGGAAATGCATCATGTGGCGGAATATGGTATTGCCGCGCACTGGAAATATAAAACGGGTGCGCAAAGTAAAGAGGACATGGATAATAAGCTTGCATGGATTTCCAAGCTGATTGATACGGAAAATGAAGCGATTGATCCGGATGATTTCATGCATTCTCTGAAAATTGATATTTTCCACGACGAAACTTTTGTATTTACACCCAAGGGCGATGTGATTGCACTGCCTCAGGGATCCACACTCATTGACTTTGCCTATGCGATTCACTCGGAAGTTGGCAATAAAATGGTAGGCGCTAAAATCAACGGCATGATTGCACCCATTGATAAGTGTCCGCAAAACGGGGAGATTGTAGAGGTACTCACTTCTGCCGCATCCAAAGGACCCAGCCGGGACTGGCTTAAAATCGTCCGTACCGGTGAAGCGCGCAACAAAATCCGCCAGTGGTTTAAACGGGAAAAGCGGAGTGAAAATATTCAAATCGGACGGAGTGAGCTGGACAGGGAAATTCTGCGGATTTCCCGGAATGCTACAGAAGCTCAGCGCACGGAGATTATCGGAAATGTTGCCGGACGTATGGGAATGCACAGCGGTGAAGATTTGTGCAATACCATAGGATATGGCGGCGTACCGATCAGTAAGGTATTGCCGAAGCTGCGCGAGGAAGCAGAAAAGCTGATCACTCCCGAGGAGCCGGAGCCAGTTTTGGAAGCAGAGCAGGTTAAAACAGTACCCTCTCCCGTATCTGGCAAATCTGGAGGGATTATTGTAGACGGAGAGCGGGGCTGCGCCGTCAAGTTTGCAAAGTGCTGTAATCCTCTTCCCGGGGATGCCATTATTGGATTTATTACCAAAGGCTATGGTGTGTCTATTCATAAAAGGGATTGCCCCAACGTAGTTACCGGAATGAAGGGGGATGAGTTCTTCCACCGCTGGATTCGGGCGGAATGGGATATGGAAGAAATTCATCAGGATCACGGCGTGTTTGAAGCTATGATTCAGGTGTTTGCGGATAACGATATTTCAGTAATTGCAGGCGTTACGGCAGCACTTGCGGAAATGCGTGTGTCTATTTTACAGATCAATACCAGAAAGCATGGGGAAGATGATATTATCATCAACGTAAAATTCACCTGCAAGGACACTGCCCACTTCCATTCTGTGATGTCAAAGCTGAAGGCTGTTCCTCATGTAAATTCTGTAGTCAGAGGGTTTAACTGATATGTTGGCGATTTTACAACGGATCCGTTCCGCATCGGTTGTTGCAGACGGAGAACCTTATTCCCAGTGTGGACGGGGATTTTTAATATTGCTTGGTGTGTCTGCTGAAGATACGGAGCGGGACGCGGAGCTGCTGGCTGAAAAGATTGCCAAACTGCGGGTGTTTCAGGATGGGGCGGGCAAAATGAACTGTTCGATCGGTGATATCGGCGGGACGGTTATGGTTGTTCCTAACTTCACCCTTTATGCATCCTATAAAAAAGGAAACAGACCTGACTTTTTGGCAAGCGCGCCGCCAGAGCGGGCCCAAGGACTGTTTGCATACTTTTGCGAGTATATAACGCCGCTTGTTCCCGCAGTTTGCCGGGGCAAGTTCCGTTCGGATATGCAGGTGTCGCTGGTAAATGACGGCCCGGTTACAATCCCCATGGACAGCAGAGTACTGAAAGGTGAGCGAAGCATATGACCCTGATTACAAATGGATATATCAGCAGGTATTTTGCGGAAACGTTGGTGCTTTTGTTTTTTCCCGGATCTAAGTTTCCACAGGAAGGGGACGACTCGGGGGAACGTGTAGAGCTGACGGTTACGGAATCCGATACAGTCACCGGCTATGCTTCTATCCATACGCCTGCCGGGGATTGGACGGCGGAATATACTGTTCCGGCGGAGACTGCAGCACGCCTTTCCAGAGAAATGCAGTGTAAAACAGCGGCGGGCGGCGCAATGCTTCTCGCAGGGCAGCAATACAGCGGCGCTACGCCCCCGTGGGGAATGCTTACTGGTGTGCGGCCTGTGAGTATGGTGTTGGATATGTTGGAAAAGGGCATGACCCCAGAAGAAGCTGCGCAGCGTCTTACGGCGGAATTTTTCTGTCAGGAAAGCAAAGCACGTCTTGCAGTACGCACTGCGTGTGACACGCGTCCGCTTATTACATCGGATGTACGGAATATGTGCAGTGTTTATATAGCAATCCCCTTTTGTCCGTCCCGATGTGAGTACTGCTCCTTTGTGTCCTTTACCTCCCAACGTCTGCTTTCGCTGATTCCCGAATATCTTACTGCTCTGTGCAGTCAGATACGCAGTGTGTTTTCCACAATCGGGAAGTTAGGACTGAAAGTTGCTACTGTGTATATCGGCGGGGGAACGCCGACCACGCTGAATGCGTCTCAATTGGACACGCTTCTTGGGGTGATCAGCGAATGCTGGGATGTGTCCCAGCTGCAGGAATTCACTCTGGAGGCAGGGCGGCCAGACACCATTGATCCGGAAAAATTAGCAGTTGCTGTGCGTCGAGGGGTTACCAGGATCAGTGTGAATCCCCAGACTTTGAATGATACAGTACTTGCCGCAGTTGGCAGGCGGCATACTGCAGAGGACTTTTATCGCGCCTATCAGACTGCCAGAGACAGCGGAATCCAGGATATCAATGTGGATCTGATTGCCGGGCTTCCGGGAGAGGGAAAAGATAGTTTTGTAAATTCATTGGAGCGTGTGCTGACCCTTGCACCGGAAAATCTAACAGTGCATACCTTTTATGTGAAGCGCGGTGCGTCCATTACGAAAACGGACCGCGAAATTTACCGTGTGCGTGATATGGAGACTGCTGCAGCTGTAGAAACCTCTGTGAACAGGATACAGGATGCCGGATATGCGCCGTATTATTTATACCGACAGAAAAATACAACAGGCAATTTGGAAAATACAGGCTATGCGATCCCCGGACATCCCTGTCTGTATAATGTATATATGATGGAGGAAATCCATTCTATATTCGGTGCAGGCGCGTCTGCTATGACAAAACTGGTTTCACCGAATACAG
>CATLAS010000136.1 GCA_949878535.1 uncultured Eubacteriales bacterium
CTTCCCGGCTTTCCACGGGGTTGATCAGATACTGCTTAAGCGCCTGTATATCTGCATCGGTCAGAGCTCCTTCCAACACATACACCTTTGCTGTACGCACCAGCGGCTTCTCACCCTGAGAGATAATCTGCACACACTGCGCTGCGGAGTCTGCACGCTGATCAAACTGCCCCGGTAGGTATTCCACAGCAAATACGGTACTATCCGCATCTGCCGTAATTTCTTCCGTTACAACGTCCAACTGGGGTTCGGCAAATACAGTATACTTGCAGGCTTCAAACACTTCCGCTGATATATTTTCCACATCATATCGGTTCAGAATGCGCACACCAGTAAGATTTTCTATTCCCAAAAAGCCACGCACATCAGACAAAAGCGCCGCGCTTTCCACAGCAACATCTTTTTTCTTTTCAACAAAAATTCTGAATACCATTTTTCTCATTGCTCCTTATTCCGCCTTACAGGACAGTGCCTGCAAAGCCCGTTTGCCGATATCCCGGCGGCAGTATGCGTTCGCAAAGGAAATTCTGTCAGCCGCTGCATATGCCTGATCAATTGCATCCTTCAGATCGGAAGCCATTGCTGTTACACCCAATACTCTTCCGCCTGCACTGCAAAGTACACCATCCTGCAATTTGGCACCTGCAAAGAACACCTGCCCGGCAAGATCCTCCGGAACAGAAATTGGGAATCCAGTTTCATATTTTCCTGGATATCCGCTGGATGCCAGAATCACACAGCATGCGCTCGCATCTGCAAACTGAACATCTATCTGAGCCAGTTTTCCGTCATGCACTGCTTCCATAATTGTAAGCAGATCGGTTTTCAAAAGGGGCAGCACCACCTGCGTTTCAGGATCGCCGAACCGACAGTTATATTCAATCACCTTGGGACCATTTGAGGTAAGCATAAGTCCGAAGTAAAGGCAACCTTTAAAGGGACGGCCCTCTGCCTGCATTGCGCGAATCGTAGGAAGGAAAATCGTTTCCATGCATTCCTGCGCAACTGCCTCTGTATAATAAGGATTCGGTGCAACCGTTCCCATGCCGCCGGTGTTCAGTCCCGCGTCACCGTCCAGCGCCCGCTTATGATCCATGGAAGAAACCATAGGAACCAGGGTTTCCCCGTCCGTAAACGCTAACACAGATACTTCCGGTCCGGTAAGAAATTCCTCCACCACAATGGATGTGCCACTCTCCCCAAAAATCTTTTCTTCCATCATCGCACGGACTGTGTTCTGCGCCTCATCCACAGTTTCCACAATCACTGCGCCTTTGCCCAGCGCCAGTCCATCTGCTTTGATTACGGTAGGCATAGGCGCCGTTTTGATATATTCCATGGCTTCGTTCGCATCAGTGAATGCACGATATGCTGCTGTAGGAATATTATATTTTGCCATAAGATTTTTTGAAAAAATCTTACTTCCCTCAATAATGGCCGCTTTTTTATCCGGACCGAAGCAGGGAATTCCTGCTGCTTCCAAGCTATCTACCGCACCCAGAACCAACGGATCATCGGGAGCGACAACTGCAAAATCAATCTTGTTTTCTACAGCAAACCGAGTGATGCCTGTGGTATCCTTGGCACCTATAGCAACACATTCTGCATCGGCTGCAATACCGCCATTGCCCGGAAGGGCATAGATTTTCTCCACCCGCGTGCTTTCCCGCAGCTTCTTGATGATGGCATGCTCTCTGCCGCCGCCGCCTACTACTAAGATATTCATATATATCGGATATCCTTTCTCATATTATCATAAACGCAACCAACCGGACACAGGGACTGCCTGTGTCCGGTGGGATCTCAAAATCAATGATGGAACAAACGCATGCCGGTAAACGCCATGGAAATTCCGTATTTGTTGCAGGCGGAAATTACAACGTCATCCCGCACGCTGCCGCCGGGCTGCGCGATGTAGGACACGCCGCTGCGGTATGCACGGATGATGTTGTCATCAAAGGGGAAGAATGCGTCGCTGCCAAGTGCAATTCCCTTAATTCCTGCAAGATATTCCTTTTTCTCCTGTGCAGTAAACACATCGGGACGTGAAGAGAAAAACTGCTGCCACTGTCCGTCAGCCAGTACATCGTCACTATCCTCAGAAAGATATACGTCAATGGTGTTATCCCGTACTGCACGGGGAACTGCTTCCAGGAACGGTAGCTCCAGCACCTTTGGATGCTGACGCAGCAACCAGTTGTCTGCCTTCTGCCCTGCAAGACGGGTGCAGTGAATTCTGGACTGCTGTCCTGCTCCCACGCCGATTGCTTGTCCGTCCACCGCGTAGCAGACAGAGTTGGACTGGGTATATTTCAATGTAATCAGCGCAATAATCAAATCACGCTTGCCTTCATCAGGAATCGTCTTATTTTCTGTTACAATATTGGAAAGAAGCGCTTCATTGATTGCAAAATTGTTTCTTCCCTGCTCAAAGGAAATACCAAACACCTGCTTGGTTTCCTTTTCAGCCGGAACGTAGTTCGGATCTATCTTTACAATATTATAGTTGCCCTTTTTCTTGGAGCGGAGAATCTCCAGCGCTTCCGGCTCATATCCGGGGGCGATCACACCATCGGAAACCTCACGCTGAATCAGACGCGCGGTAGTCACGTCGCACACATCGCTGAGTGCAATCCAGTCACCGAAGGAGGACATACGGTCTGTTCCACGTGCACGAGCATATGCACATGCAAGGGGAGACTCGTCCAACCCTTCAATATCGTCTACAAAGCATGCTTTTTTCAAACATTCCGGCAGCGGAATTCCTACTGCGGCAGATGTGGGGCTGACATGCTTGAAAGATGTTGCCGCAGGCATGTTCAATGCGCCTTTGATTTCCTTCACAAGCTGCCAGCTGTTGAAAGCGTCCAGAAAATTGATATATCCCGGCTTTCCATTCAAAATTTCAATAGGCAGTTCGCTGCCGTCTTCCATATAAATTCTGGAAGGCTTTTGATTGGGATTGCAGCCGTATTTCAGTTCAAATTCTTTCATAATTATGGCATTCCTTTCTTTGAATGGCGGCAGACTGCCCGCCTCACACATTTTTATTCAGAACGCGGGTCTGTGCTTCCCCGCTGGCAAGGTCGATATAGCGCACAAACAGAGAAATTTTGTTATCCTCATGAAGGTTCTCCCAAATTTCCTTTGTGAATGCCTCAATATCATCCGGAATTTCCACCAGTTCAGGTTCCCCTGCAAAAGACGGAGGCGGGTTGCCGTCACACTGATAGGTATGAATAAAATGCCCCTCTCCCGCTGCAGCCTCATAGCAGAAATACTGACGGGCGCAATGGGCGCCTTCTGCATCTGCAGCTTTAAGAATGCTCATTTTATAGGCAAATGTTCCTTCTGCGAAAGTAAGCAGCGCACTGATTCTGGGGGTAAACAAAGGCGCATCCGGTTCAAAGCACCGGGTTGCCAATGCATCCTCCATGGTTTTGCCCTGAGACAGAAAATCAAAAATGGTATCTGTCTGATCTCCGTTGGTTACAATCAGATTGTTCTGCAGTGTACGCACAGGATAGTAAATAATCAGAGACGGATCCTCCACCTTTGATTCATCAAAGGCTTTGGTTTTCAAATCCTCTCCTTCTGCTGCAAACACCCGGTTCCGGCTGTTTGCACTTCTTCCCATTATAAAATATGCGGCTACAGCAGACTTTCCGTCTGCACTCATACCGGTTATAATACCCCGTCCGGGATATGCGTTGTCTTTCAGCAATGCGCCGATCTTGTCCATATCGCAATCCTTTCTATTTTACAGTCCAAAATTCTGTGATCTTTTTTCCCGCAGCAGCTTTTTGGATACCAGCTCTGCAGCCCGGGGAAGAATATCCCATTCCGCCTGTTTCATGATCCGCCTCTGCAGACTTTCCGGCGTGTCATCCTGGCGTACCCGTACAGATTTTTGCAGAATGATCTTTCCGCCATCCGGAATTTCATTTACAT
>CATLAS010000137.1 GCA_949878535.1 uncultured Eubacteriales bacterium
AATCAAGGGGATTGATTTGTCTATACCGGAAAAGGAAATTACAGCTTTTATCGGGCCTTCCGGATGTGGAAAATCCACTGTTCTAAAAACATTAAACCGGATGAATGATCTGGTAGACGATTGTCGGGTAACCGGAGAAATTTTGCTGGACGGGGAAAGTATTTATGGAGACATGGATGTAAATCTTCTCCGCAAACGGGTTGGTATGGTATTTCAAAAGCCCAATCCTTTTCCCATGAGCGTATATGATAATATTGCCTACGGTCCCCGCACCCACGGAATTCGCTCTAAGGAAAAGCTGGATGATATTGTGGAGAGTACCCTGCGTGCTGCGGCGCTTTGGGAGGATGTGCAGGATCGACTGAAGAAAAGTGCCCTTGCGCTTTCAGGTGGTCAGCAGCAGCGGCTGTGTATTGCACGGGCTTTGGCAGTGGAACCGGAGGTGCTGTTAATGGACGAGCCGACTTCCGCACTGGATCCTATTTCCACATCTAAAATAGAAGATCTTGCAATCGAATTGAAAAAGCAGTATACTATTGTTATTGTAACCCACAATATGCAGCAGGCTGCAAGGATTGCCGATAAAACTGCGTTTTTTCTTCTGGGAGAGGTCATTGAATTTGCAGATACAGATACAATGTTTTCCATGCCCGCCGACCGGCGGACAGAGGAATATATTACCGGGAGGTTTGGCTAATGCGCAATCAGTTTGATCAGCAGCTTGAGCAATTGAATCAGCAGATGATTCAAATGGGCGATTTGTGTGAAACTGCAATTTCTCTTGCAGTGCAGGCTTTGCAAAAGGAAAGCAAGCATTTGATAGAAGAAGTGCTTGCAGCGGATGGATCGATTGACCGCATGGAGCGGGATATTGAAGCGTTCTGTATGCGGCTTTTGCTGCACCAGCAGCCGATTGCCCGGGACTTGCGGCAGATTTCTTCTGCTTTGAAAATGATTTCCGATATGGAGCGTATCGGGGATCAGGCTTCGGATATTGCAGAGATTGCAGAATGTATTTCTGGTCAGGGAACAAAAGGAGATACGCTGATCCGAGAGATGGCAAGGGAAGCTGTAAAGATGGTCAGTAACAGTGTAGATTCCTATGTGCACCGGGATTTGGAGCTTGCCAGAGCTGTTATTCAGTATGATGACGTGGTTGACAGCTGGTTTGATCGGATCAGGCAGGAGCTGATTGGAGAAATCACTGCCGATAATACGGTGGGCGAATATTGCATGGATCTTCTGATGATTGCAAAATATTTAGAGCGAATCGGGGATCATGCAGTGAATATAGCGGAATGGGTGGAATATTCCGTCACGGGGGAACACCGAAAGTATTAAGGCTTAAATGCAGAGAAAGGCATGGTTGTTATATGATATATTTGCTGGAGGATGATGACAGCATCCGGAATTTTGTGGCATATGCATTGAATAATTCCGGTATGGAGTCCAGGGGATTTGCACAGCCGGAAGAATTTTGGACGGCGTTGTCTCAGGAAATGCCGGATCTGGTGCTTCTGGATATTATGCTGCCGGGGGAAGACGGCATGGAAATTTTAAAAAAGCTGCGCAGTCGTCAGGAGACTGTGCAGCTGCCTGTTATCATGCTTACGGCAAAAAGTACGGAGTATGACCGGGTGCTGGGATTGGATAGCGGTGCGGACGATTATATATGCAAACCCTTCGGCATTATGGAGCTGTTGTCCCGGATCAAGGCGCTGTTGCGCCGGGCAAAGCCGGAGCCGGCAGGAAAAGCATATACTGTGGGCGGACTATATGTATACCCGGAAAAGCATATTGTTCGTGCGGGCGGAAAAGATGTGATTCTCACGTTAAAAGAGTTTGAACTGCTGTGCCTTTTTATATCCCATCCGGGCACAGTATTTACAAGAGATCAGATTTTGCAAAAAATCTGGGGCTTTGAATTTGATGGAGAAAACCGCACCGTAGACGTGCATATTCGGACGCTGCGTACCAAATTGGGAGAGTGCGGGGAACAAATTGAAACCGTGCGCGGCATCGGATATAAAATCAGTGGATAAGTTTTTGCAGATGATAAGAGGATAATACATATGATCAAAAGAATTTTTCGCAGTATTATTTTGGGATCTGTTGTTTCCTTTTTGTGTTCTTTGGCGCTGTTTTTGCTGGTTTTGTATAGATATGTGCATCCCTATTTTATGAATGAAATTGCAGATGAAGCTCAGTATATCCGCACAGGCATAGAGTTGAACGGTACAGCGTATCTGGAGAAGCTGGAGACAGACAGCACGATTATCTGGATCTCGTCAGATGGCGGTATGCTTTTTGGATCTGCAATGGAACAGCAGGGTGCAAAGCGTGCGCTGGAGGCGGGTGAGAGTGTGGATATTTGGTATTCTGACAGTACAGGTGTGCAAACGGTAAACTGCGCGGTTCGTCTGGCAGACGGATCTGTTCTGTACATATCAGAAGCAGAAAACGGCGTCTGGATTATCCTGCGCAATATGCTTGGTCCGATGATGATTATTTTTTCTTTGCTGCTTCTTCTGTCTATTGGGCTTTCCGTCGCGCTGTCCAGAAAGATTGTGCGGCCTATCCATAATATTGATATAGAAAACCCTGATATTCATGCTGATTATGCAGAGCTTTCCCCTCTCCTGCAGCGAATCAATCGGCAGAATAAATTGATTCAGCGGCAGATGAATGATCTGCGCAGCCGGCAGGAGGAATTTCTGACGATTACCGAGAATATGTCGGAAGGACTGATTCTGATAGACAATAAGACGGAAGTTCTGTCGTATAATTCCAGCGCCAAAGCCCAGTTGGACGCAGGGGATATTACATATGGAAAAAGTGTTTTGGAGGTAAGCTCCGACAAGGCGTTTGCCGGGGCTGTTCATGGCGCACTTGCAGGGGAGCGCAGCGCGCCGATTTTGGAATCGGGCGGACGTATTTATCAGTTGTTTGCCAATCCTGTAACAGTAGAGGGAACGGTCAGCGGCGCTGTTTTGCTGATATTAGATGTAACGGAGCGGGAACAGCGGGATGCGATGCGCAGAGAATTTACATCGAATGTGTCTCATGAGCTGAAAACGCCGCTGACATCTATATATGGGATTTCGGAAATTATGATGAATGGAATTGTAAAGCCACAGGATATGGAAGGGTTTGCAAAAAATATCCACGATGAATCCGGTCGTCTTATCACGTTGATTGAAGATATTCTGCGGCTGTCTCAGTTGGATGAGGGGACGCAGGAAAGCCAGCAGGAGGATACCGATTTATATAGGATTGCAGAAGACGTGGTTGGACGGCTGCTGCGGGTGGCTGAAAAATGCGGTGTTTCTCTGACCATATCGGGAGAATCAGCACCGATGCGGGGAATCCCGTCTATTTTGTCTGAGATGGTATATAATTTGTGTGACAATGGAATTAAATACAATAAAGCGGGAGGCAAGGTGCAGGTAAATGTTTCCCATAGGGACGGTCATATTGTGCTGACCGTACAGGATACAGGAATCGGCATTCCACCAGAGCATCAGGATCGTGTATTTGAACGGTTTTACCGTGTGGATAAAAGCCATTCAAAAGCAATTGGTGGAACCGGATTGGGGCTTTCTATTGTAAAACATGGTGCCGCATATCACAGAGCGCAGGTATCTCTTTCCAGTAAAGAGGGAGAGGGGACGACTGTACAGATTCGGTTTTAATTTGTCGGCATATTGCGCAAATAACAAGGTTTCCTTCCGCAAAGGAAACTGTCAGCGGAACATCCTTATAGAAAGGCTCCCTTGTGTGGGTTCGTAAAGCACCCCCCTGGGGCATCCTGTGCAGCATGCATTCATATAAAAAAAGGCTCCCCCCAGTAAAGGGAGCTCCCGCGTAGCGGGTGAGGGATTGTTTTCTATCATTTTGCAGAATTGCTAAATCGGCAACATTATTTAGACAATCCTTCCGAGTTTTGCT
>CATLAS010000138.1 GCA_949878535.1 uncultured Eubacteriales bacterium
ATTCCATTCTTTAAACACTCCCTGAAAAGAAGCATTCTGCCTGTCCTGCCGTTTCCGTCCTGAAATGGATGAATGCTCTCATATCTTGCATGGAACTCGGCTAAAACGGAGAGATTCATCTCCTGATTATGATACCACTCCAACAATACATCCATTTCCTGTGCAACTTCTTCCGGGCTTACCGTCCGATACATGCCAATCATATTGGGACGTTTTTTATAATCACCGATTGCATACCCGTTGGCGCGGTCCTCAAATACGCCGGATTTCAATTCATAGTGAAACTGCTTGATCAATGCCTGCGTTAACGGCTCCGTCAATGTATCCAGCATCCGATTGAACATGAGGAAATGCCCGTTCATCTCCTCGACGTCCTTTGCCCTGTAATAATCGTCAGATTTTGGCAAAATTCCGTGATCAAACAGAGAAGCTGTCTGCTCCTCCGTCAGCGTACTTCCCTCTATCTTATTTGAGTTGTAGGCAAGCAGCCGCTGGGTAAAAGCATAGACGCCGGATCTGTCAAACTTTTCCTTTTCTATTTGAAATCTGTTCAACAGGAACTCCACAAACTCTTCACTCTGATTTTTCATACACACCGTCCCATTTATCCAACACAATTTAAAAAATAAGACAGTAAACATATTATGTCTAATGTCTTATTTCTAAAAGTCAATGCTGGTGGTGGGACTTGAACCCACACGTGGTTGCCCACAACAGATTTTGAGTCTGCCTCGTCTGCCATTCCGACACACCAGCTCTTATGATACCCGGCTGCAATGACCGCCTGCCTGAATCACCATCTGCAACCAAGCTATATCTTACCATAATGACGGGCTGTTGGCAAGATTTATTCGCAGAAATTCATCGAACCCATCGTGTCAATAAATTTATTATATTCAGCCACATCCAACCCTTTGTTCATTTTCTTTGTGTACGACAGCAAATCTTTGGGAATATCCTCCTCTCCGATGTACGGAAATACATAAAATTCTTTACCCACATGATTTACCAGAATTTTTTTCTTTCTTAATTCCGCTACCGTTTCTGCAAGAATTTTTTCAATCTGCACGTTCTGTTTTTTTAATTTTTCGCGCATTTTTTCTTCTTCGTCAGCATCCCTTATCTCATCACATTCATCCAAATCAATACAATTTTCCAGCAGATATTCCTGCACCGGGCGGAACGCATCCATATTACTTTCAGAATACTTATATTCCTCCGGTATGTATTTTTTCTCCATACTGCCTATACAGTTTTCTTTGGTCTGCACAATTACTTCGCACATATAGCGCCAGTCAACATCTTCGGCATCACAGTGCATACGGAAACTCATTGCATAAATCTCTTCTTTGTCACCTGCCGTTTTTTCGCACGCATCCGATATCGCCTGACGGATTGCAACGGCAAGCTTTTCTTTTAAAACGCCTTTGTCCAGTTTCTTTTTATTTGATAATTTCCTGCCCGGCATTTTCTTTGGCTGCTTTTGCTCAGGTTCAGTAACCGGTATACCAAGCTCCATATATCTCTTTTCGATCAGGGAAACGATCTCGGGCGTACTCCATATCCTTGCATACCCCAATGCGTCAACCTCACCATAGCTTACTTGATACTTTACTGTCAGGTCCATATCCTGTTTCATGAAAAGGCTTACCAATTCGGAATTTTTCCAGTTGATCGCTGCAAATAAAGGATTTTTTTCAATACTGTCAATATCGATATGTGCGCCTTTGGAGAGAAAGTATTCTACGCTTTTCTTTTTTCCACAATCAACAGCTATGTTAAGCCAAGTTCCGTATAATTTATGTTCCTCCTTCAGCAATTGCGGTCTTTCTTCAAAAAAAGCTTTGATGGTGTCAATATCATCATTTTCCATGGCTTTTCGCATGGATTTAAGAACTTCTGTCTCTATCATTCTGCACTTTCCCTCAACATGCTTTGCAACGGAACGTTCCCGTTCTACACCCCCAGTTTCCCATACACCTCAAACCCGTCAAGCGTAGCGAAGTAATCCTTCGGCGTCTCCGCCCTTCTGATGAGCTGCACGCTGCCGTCCTCTTTCAGCAAAAGCTCCGCCGACTTCAATTTCCCGTTATAGTTATAGCCCATGGCATAGCCGTGCGCGCCCGTATCGTGGATCACCAGATAATCCCCTTTCTCGATCTCCGGCAGCATCCTGTCAATGGCAAACTTGTCATTGTTCTCACAGAGCGACCCCGTCACGTCATACTTGTGGTCGCAGGGCGCATTCTCCTTTCCAAGCACCGTGATATGATGGTACGCGCCGTACATGGCGGGACGCATCAGATTCACCGCACAGGCGTCCACACCGATATACTCCTTGTGGGTGTGCTTTTCATGAATGGCCTTTGTCACAAGGGCGCCGTAAGGGCCTGTCATAAAGCGCCCCATCTCCGTATAAATGGCCGTGTCCCCCATGCCCGCAGGCACAAGCACCTCGTCAAAAACCTTGTGCACGCCCTCGCCGATCACCCGGATATCATTGGCTTCCTGGTCGGGCTGGTAAGCGATGCCCACGCCGCCGGAAAGGTTGATAAAATCTATCTGCACGCCCACCTTCTCCTTGATCTGTACCGCCAGTTCAAAGAGCTGCTTTGCAAGCTGCGGATAATACTCATTGGTCACCGTATTGCTGGCAAGGAACGCGTGGAGCCCGAAACGCTTCACCCCTTTTTCCTTCAAAATGCGGTACCCTTCAAAGAGCTGCTCCGGCGTAAAACCGTACTTGGAATCGCCCGGATTGTCCATAATGCCGTTGCTCATCTGAAACACGCCGCCCGGATTGTAACGGCAGCTCATAGTTTCAGGCAGTTTTCCCAAAATGCCCTCCACAAAGTCGATATGCGTGATATCGTCCAGATTGATGATGCCGCCCACCTTCGCGCAGTATTCGTACTCCTGTGCCGGGGTATCGTTGGAGGAAAACATGATATCCTCCCCGTTGATGCCAATCGCATTGCTCAGCATCAGCTCCGTCAGCGAAGAGCAGTCGCAGCCCGCGCCGTACTCATGCATGATCTGCATCAAAAACGGATTCGGACATGCCTTCACCGCAAAATACTCCTTAAATCTCTTATTCCACGAAAAAGCCTCCTGCACGGCTTTGGCGTTCTCCCTGATGCCCTTCTCGTCATAGATATGAAAGGGCGTAGGGTAGGTCTTTACGATCTCCTCTATCTGTTCCTTCGTCACAAAAGGTAATTTACTCATGTCTGTTTTCTCCTCCCGCAATGTTCTCAATCTGCCAATCTATGGGCTCTACGCCGTTTTTCTCTAAGAATGCGTTGCACTGGCTGAAATGCCTGCACCCGAAAAATCCCCGGTACGCCGACAAGGGGCTTGGGTGCGGCGCTTTTAATATCAAATGCTTCGGATTGGTGAGCATCGGAATCTTGCTCTGCGCAGGACGTCCCCAGAGCAGATACACAATCGGTCGGTCCTGCTCATTCACCGCCCGGATCACCGCGTCCGTGAACTCCTCCCACCCTTTTCCCTGATGAGAATTGGCCTGATGTGCCCGCACGGTCAGCACCGTATTTAAGAGAAGCACCCCCTGGTCGGCCCACTTCTGCAAATACCCGTTGTCGGGTATATAACAGCCCAGATCGTCCCGCAGCTCCTGATAGATATTCTGCAAAGACGGCGGAATCTCTTTCTGGTCGGGTAATACCGAAAAGCTCATGCCGTGCGCCTGGTGCTCGTTATGGTACGGATCCTGGCCCAGAAGCAGCACCTTCACTTTACCCAAAGGGGTAAAATGAAAGGCATTAAAAATATCGTCCGCCGGCGGATAGACCACCCGTTTACTGTACTCCTCTTTCACAAACATGTAAAGATTTTTGTAATAGGGTTTCCGAAACTCACTGTCCAGAGCCTGCGCCCAGTCGTTTGCCAGCATCGCCATAGTGTTTTCTTCCTTTCTCTTT
>CATLAS010000139.1 GCA_949878535.1 uncultured Eubacteriales bacterium
GAAATGGGTATATATACGGTCGCACGGACTGATCATTGCTTTGTTTGCACAAACGGGCAATCCGAGCTGTGCCATAGCAAATGCATGTCCTACAGCGCAGGTAAGCACACTTTTTCCGCCCCGGTTGGGACCGGTGATTACATAAATCATAGCATTTGCATCGAAATCAATGTCATTCGGAATGAGAGGCGCGTCCGTTTTTATGGAGATTACCGGATTGCATAATCCCTGTGCATGGAAGGTTCTTTCCGACATATCAAGAATTTCAGGGGTGCATAAGGGGCACCCTTGTTCCTTCAGCTTTCCGATCAGCTTTGCTCCTTTTGTAACAAATTCAATTTCTGGTGCCATACGCAACAGAAAATCTGTGTTGTCCAGTACATAATACTGAATTGCACGTTTCCAGGAGCGGATTGACGTTTTAAATACATCTGAAATGGCATTATTAAAAGCGTTCATCAGCGCCATTTGCTGATTTTCATTCTGTCCTTTTTGAAAGGGAATCAGATTTGCAATGCAGGTCATATCATCATTTTTAAAATCCAGGCGCAGGACTTTGTCAAAAAAGTCACCGCTTTTGAAGCGCTCGCTGTTTATAGATAAAACACCAGCAGATTCAGGGAAAAGTCTCGAATCCAGATTTACACCGACCGTTATACTGCGTATGTCCCGCACTCTGGATGCAAGCTGATTTAGCTTTTCTGTCAGCGTAGCGTAGTATTCGCTTTCAGTCAGCAGAGAAATACGCTCTGTAAAGCTTTTGAGTGCGGGAGAAGTAACCTGATCTTTAAAAGGCAGCAGTTCTTCCTTCAGCATAGACATAAGGGAGGTATATATTTCTATTTCGGATATGCTATATAAATAGCTGTCTCCTGTAGATGTATCAGAATACATTTTACGCAGTTCTGTAATATCATCGAGGAAGGGAAGCATGCGGGTCAGTATGTCACAAAGCTTTGGATGTGCTGTAAGATCAGCAAAGGTTTTTTGCCGGTATCGAATAATATTCGGATCGGTGGTGAAAAAACTTCCGATATCGCAGGAGGAAAGATCAATCAGCTTATATAATTCTAATTGCTCGGCGTTGTCATTGGATAGCCCGGAAAACTGTTTATAAGAGGCAGCTTGTTCTGCATCGTTGGGGTATAATAAACTGATATCGTTTTGCTGCATTGCATAGACGGTATTCTTATCCATACATTATCCACACCTTTTTGAAATATCTACATATAATAAGATAACATATTTTCCGGGAAATAAAAAGAGGATTTATAAAAAAATAAAAAAATTGGGAAAGGATTATGTTCCAAAATAGACAAAAAATATTGCGCAGAGAATGTAAATGTGCTATAATACTAACAAATGTGTAGAATTGTATTGGAATCTGATAAATGCCGAATACTGCAAACACTGTGGAAAGGGACCGGAACTACCGGAGCAAAACGATGAGAAAGTTACTATCTATTCTTGTGTTGCTTCTTACTGTAGCTATGCTTTGTCTGACTGCATGTAATGATGATAAAAAAAGCAAGGATACTACAAAGTCTGAAGAGACAACTGAGGAAACGACTGAAGAGGAAACAACCGAGGAAGAAACCACGGAACCTGAGGAAGAAACTACAGAAGAGGAAACAACGGAGGAAGAAGAGACTACAGAAGCTGCGGCAGATACAGATCCCGCTGGTGGAGCAGATACGGGGTGGTCTTCTGGTGGAGGGGAACTGTCCGGCGGCGGCGCTTTGAGCGGTGGCGGGAATTTGCAGTATTCCGGCGGAAACAGCAGTTTTGCCGGCGGATTTACAGGAAATGGCAGCAGTGGCGGAAGCGCAGGACCGGTTGAAACTCCTACAGGAAAAGTGTTGATACATACATATTCTGATCGCGCTGCAACGTGGGATGAGGACAATTCCACTACGGTTCCCTATATGCCCTTGATGAGTGAAACAGTATTCCCTTCGGAAAACGAAATGTACAACTCTCCAAGGCTGTTTTTAAAAGATATTCAGCCGGGAACAGTTTGTGAGAATGTTATCGTCGGTTATGATGATTATATGTTCTATGAAGATACGATTCCTGACTTTACCGGTTCCGGCTTTTTAACGGATACTGTGTATAATCGCGCTAAAAAGACTTTGATTGAGCGTAACAATTGGGCCCAGTCTCACGGAAAGAAGTTATATTTTGTGATTGCTCCTAATAAGAATACAGTGTATCCCGATTATATGCCGGAAGGATATACGATGGCTTCTTATCGTCGGTATGATCAGTTTATGGAGCTTTTACACAGCGCTGGAATTACTGCTGTAGATTTGCGTGGGGCAATGGCTGCTGCTGTTCAGGAAGTTCCAGAGCGCAACTTGTATTACAAATATGATACGCACTGGAATAATCATGCAGGATATTTTGCATATCGCGCTGCAATGGATATGATAAAGGCGGATTTTCCAAATGTGGTGATTCATGATAAAAGTGAATATCAAATCAATTATTGCGAAACCTATATGAAAGATCTTGCGTACTATTTGGGATATTATAGCCGCCTTAAAGATTATGGCCCGGTATACACGCTGAAAAGTGGTAGAACCGCACGCCTGATCAATTATACCCCCAAAGCAGGATGGGGACAGTTTGCATTTGCATATGAAGCGCAGGATGGGTATAGCGACAGGCTGTATTATTATCAGTATCAAAATGACTACAACCAAAATGCGCCAAACGCATATATTATGCGGGATTCTTATAGTATTGCGATGGTTCCTTTCCTAAAGGACAGTTTTCATAAGAGCACATATAACTGGACTTTTGACTTTAGCGAAAGCGACATTTTAAATTCCGATGCAGATGTAATTATTGTTATAGTAGCAGAACGGAATCTGCGCAATTATGTCAACGGGAAGGCTGTTCGAGACTGAGTTCAATTCCAAAACATTTAAACATTATATAAATCAAAGAAAGTGTAATATGGCTATGAAAAAAATCAGTTTGTTTTTAGCGATGCTGCTTGTATCTTGCTGCTTTGTAGGGTTGGCTGGATGTGAAAAAGATGCCTCGGCGGACAAAACAAAGGTTACAGGAGATCTTGCAGAAATTGTTGAAGCGGTAAATGATAAAATTTCCTTTGAGGATAAAGTCAGCGAAGTGATTTACAAGTCAGATGATGAAAGCGAAATGATGATGCTGTTGTATGGAATTGTGGATATGAATGCGGCAGATCATTTGGTTGATTATGTTATTACAACGCCCAGCAATGGTCATGAAACTTTTGCAGTATTTGTTTTTGACGATGAGATGACACAGGATGATTTTAAAGAGGTACGTGAGACCGTTACCAATGAGTATATGCACACCCAAGCATCCTCACTTCAGATGTACATGCCGGAGGAATATGCTATTATGTCCTGGGCAATGGAACATCAGGATTTGGTGTGGAGACAGTATGATAACGCACTGGCTTTGATCATTGACGGGGATAAAGAGGCAACGACTGCATGGGAGGCTTTTGAGGCTGCCGCATTGAAGTAAAAAGGGACACGAAAAAAGGCTGCACATTGTGCAGCCTTTTTATTTTGGGGGCGTTCTGTGAATTTCTGAGTATTGTAGTATTGTAGTGTAACAATTCCTCCGTCACACCTGCGGTGTGCCACCTCCTTTTACACAAAGGAGGCTAATGAAGCTTGATGGAATTAAACGGTGTGCCACCTTTTTTCATAAAGGAGGCTTAGCTGCGAAGCTGAAACACAATAAAAAAGTTCTCTTGTATTGGAGTTCTCATAGCGACTCTTCAAGCATGCTGCAAATCATCCCCAAATAAAAAGCCTCCCTTGTGTAAAGGGAGGTGTCACAGCAAGCTGTGACGGAGGGATTGTTCAGACAAAATGATTATATTTCACCGCACAGACGTGC
>CATLAS010000140.1 GCA_949878535.1 uncultured Eubacteriales bacterium
GGTCTTATGGCAAGAGAATTCGCCTCCGCTGCTGCACGCTGGTGCCATTTCACAGGCGATATTCCAAAGCCTGAGGTTGTGGGCATCTGCTCCGTAGTGCCCAAAGAAATGGACTGGTTCAAAAAGAACTTCGACAGCATCAAATATGCGGTTGAGGACTACAAAGAACTGCTGGAAAAGGACGATATCGACGCAATTTACTGCGCTGTTCCCCATAATCTCCATGAACAGTTTTACATTGACATCATCAAAAGCGGCAAGGCACTTTTGGCAGAAAAGCCCTTCGGTATTGACAAAAAAGCAAATGAAGCAATTCTGAAGGTATACCGCGAAACTCCCGGCGCGTTTGTACGCTGCTCCAGCGAATTTCCCTTCTACCCCGCTATGCAGACTATGATCAACTGGTATAAAGAAGGCAAATTCGGAAAAATCCTGGAAATTCACGCTGGATTCAACCACTGCAGCGATATGGACCTAAACAAGCCCATCAACTGGAAACGTATGGTAAAATTCAACGGCGAATACGGCTGCCTTGGAGATCTTGGCATCCATACCCAGCATGTACCCTTCCGTCTTGGATTCAAACCTAAAACCGTGCGCGCACACTTCAGCAATATTGTTAAGGAACGTCCCGATGGCAAAGGCGGCACAGCCGTATGCGATACCTTTGACAACTGCACCCTGTTCTGCACCACAGAAAACGCAGACGGAGATGAAATCCCCATGACACTGGAAACCAAGCGCATGTGCCCTGGCTCCACCAACCGCTGGTTCTTTGAAATCTATGGCATGGACTGCAGCGCACGCTTCTCCAGCGACGATGCAAACGCATTCTACTACACCTCCTCCTGGGGCAAGGAGCAGTCCTGGAACCGGATTATTATCGGATACAAGCCCATGCTTCCCACCATTACCGGCCCCATCTTTGAATTTGGGTTCACAGACGCCATGCAGCAGCAGATGGGCGCGTTCATGCTGGAATACGCAGGCGAGTCCGTTCCCTTCGGACTTTTCACTCCCGAAGAAACCGAACTTTCCCATAAACTGTCTACCGCAGCGTTGGAATCCTTCTATAACAGAACCGTTGTCACCCTTGACTAACTGATTTACAGAGCGGCGCGCATAAGATATGCGCGCCGCTTATAAACCGCAGAGAAAGAGAGTTTCATACTATGTCCTCCTATATTACCCGCGCCGTCACAGATGACGGCAGTGCAAGAATCATTTTTGCTGACACCACAAAAATTGTTGCCGATGCGGCAGCCATTCACCAAACCTCTAAAACTATGACTGCTGCACTGGGACGCAGTCTGACTGCTGCCGCTCTTATGGGCAGTCTTTTAAAGGATAAAGACAACACCCTCACCTTTCAGCTAAACGGCGGCGGTCCAGCCGGAAAAATTGTCTGCGTATCCGACTATAAAGGCAATGTGCGGGGATATGCAGAAAATCCCCAGATAGAGTTAATGCCCAATGGCGCAGGGAAACTGGACGTAGGAGGTGCGGTAGGAAAAAACGGCAATCTTACAATTATAAAAGATATGGGAATGGGCGAGCCTTATGTGGGTATGTGTCCTTTGGTCAGCGGCGAAATCGGCGATGATGTAACCCAGTATTTTGCCACCAGTGAACAAACACCTACTATTTGCGCGCTGGGCGTGCGGGTCAATCAGGATCATTCTGTCAAATCTGCCGGCGGGTTTCTTCTGCAGGTACTTCCCGGCGCAGACGATGCTATAATTGATCAGTTGGAAGCAAACATTAGGCTGATTCCCTCCGTATCTGCCATGATTGCAGAGGGCGCACAGGCAAAGGATGTGATCGACAGCGCGCTGCGCGGAATCGAATACCAGCCCTTTGATGAATTTGATATAGGCTATGTTTGCACCTGCGGCAGAGAACGGTATCTGAACGCGCTGGCAGGACTTCCTGAAAAAGATCTGGACGAGCTTGCCGCACAGGACGGACCGGTAGAAGCATGCTGTCATTTCTGCAATAACAAGTATCAGTTTGATATTGATGAAATCCGCCGGCGCAAGGCGGAGATGCAGTAAATCGTAAAGATTTATAAAAAGTTCTTTTTATCGGAGAGCCACCACCATACCCAAACCTCCACCCAAGCCCCTATGCCTCCCTTGTGCAAAGGGAGGTGGCACGGCGTATGCCGTGACGGAGGGATTGGTCTTGCTTTCATCTTGAATAATCTGCAAATCGGCAATTCAGCTATACAATCCCCCACCCGCTATGCGGGAGCCCCCTTTGCACAAGGGGGCCTTTTTAAGTTAGTGCTGTGCGGCAGCTCCCTATGGAGCCACGCAGTGGATCCTCACATGGGAGCCTTTTTTGTTTGTGTTCCGCGACAGTTCCCTTTTGTTGTAGAAAGGATTCCCCCATTTTGCTTTCTCTCTGAAAAAGCTGCGCTTTCTTTTCGAAAGCGCAGCTTTTTACCATATTTATTAAAAAACGCCGAGAGACTTTAAAATATCTATCCCATCCCGCACGCCCTGCAAATATACAGCCTGTGACTCATGCTGGGCCGCATCATCTATCTCGTCCAGAAAAGCATCTACCAATTCCTTTTGATCCTCCATAAGCAAACCCGCTAAAATCTGGTCGATTTCCTCCCGCCGATATTTATAATATAGGTACTCTTTCGTGGTTCTGTACTTGTTTTGCGCAGTGTTTGCCATGTCTTTCATAAATTGATTCAATAATTCCATAATTTTTAAAATAAATCCTTTCAATTTAATAAATCGACAACAAAACTCTTGAAAGTACCATTCGCATATGTTAAAATATTTATGCAACAGGAGCCTTCGGGCTTTGTTGTCCTTTTGATTTTGGAGACGGTGCGCGCTTTTCATGCTTGGCGCCGTCTCCGCTTTTTTTACAGATCGCCTTTTAAACGTTTAATCCCACGCCGAACGCATTCGCCCTTGGAAACGAATTCTTTCGCACAGTATGCCTCAACAATATCCTTGGACTCCTGATCCAACTTGATGGTCATTCTGTACATTTTGGGATTGTCCGTTTTAGGCCCTCTTTTTTTCCCTGTTGCCACTTGGATGCCTCCTTCCTTAATAGGGATGACATAATTATACAATAGGTCTTACCTATTTGTCAAGTGTTTTTGGTAAAATTTGTAAAATTATGTAGAAAAATGTATATTTATTCATATATGTTGTCGAAGAACATTTTGGATGATCTGCAAATCAACGGTGTTTCAGACAACCCCTCCGACACGGCCAATGCCGTGCCACCTCCCCTTGCACAGGGGAGGCTTGGATTTAGACGGAGATTCCCATGTAGGGATCCACTGTGTGGGTTCATGAGGATCTACCGCGAGCACAAATTAAAATAAGCCCCCCCTGTGCGGGGATTCGTTTTGCGAACCCCTACGGCTTCCCGCAAAGCAAAGATTATAAAAGGCTCCCTTGTGCAAAGTGACCTCCCGCGGAGCGGGCGAGGGATTGTACACTATCATTTCTGAATCATCTACAAATCGGTAGCCCTGCATACAATTCCTCCGTCACGCCTAGCGGCGCGCCACCTCCTTTTGCACAAAGGAGGCTTAGATTTAGACGGAGATTCCCATGTAGGGATCCACCGTGTGGGTTCATGGGGATCTACCGCGGGCACAAACCAAAAAAGGCTCCCTTGTGTAAAGGGAGCTCCCGCGAAGCGGGTGAGGGATTGTATAGCTGAACTGTCGATTTATAAATCATCTAAAATGATAGTAAAACAATCCCTCCGAGTATTGCTGCGCAAAACCCACCTCCCCTTGCACAGGGAAGGCTTGGAAAGTTGGGTGCGTCGCGCCTAACGGTGTGCCACTTCCCTATGGAGCCGCGCAGTGGATTCTCACATAGG
>CATLAS010000141.1 GCA_949878535.1 uncultured Eubacteriales bacterium
GACAGGCAGTCTGCCGCTGGGGGACAAATCGCCCATCAAAAGCTGACGGACTGCGTTTCCTGCTTCTACGCCGGAATGCCAGCCCAGGAGCAGTGCATCGGACATTTCATCCAAACGAGAGCAGGCAAGAGGACGAGCGGTGAGCAGAACGGAAACGAGCGGTTTTTTCAAGCCTTTCAGCAGTTTCAGATATTCATATTGAATGTCCGGCAAATCAATGTCGATTCTTCCTCCACCTTCTCCAGCCCACTGACAAGGCTCGCCGCAAACGAAAATGATACCGTCACATCCGGCTGCAAGCCGTGCGGCTTCTTTGAATTTCGCCCGATCGGTTCCTTCAAAGTCGCAGCCTGCCAAGTAAACGGTTTCAATGCCTTCTTCTCTTTCTAATGCATTGCGTACGGTGATAACAGTGGCAGGATCGCAGCGCCCACCCCAGACGCCCATTGCTTCATATTGCGCGTCTGCCATGGGGCCGGTAACCAGATATTTTTTCTTGTCTCGCTTCAGAGGCAGGATGTTTTCTTTATTTTTGAGCAGCACCATGGAATGTGCTGCAAGATCTCTTGCTGCGTCCCGGTATTCTTCTTTAAGAAATGCATTGCTGGTATCTTCATCCCTGTAGGGATTTGCAAAAATACCTGCGGCAAACTTTACGCACAGAATGCGCAGAACGCTTTCATCAATAGCGGGTAGAATTTCCGGTACTTCTTCTGCAAGAGCTTCCAGAGATTCCACATAAGCGCAGGAGTGCATATCCATATCGCAGCCTGCGAGGAGCGCACGGCGTGCCGCATCCTTTTTATCTTTGGCAACCCGGTGGTTGACCAGCTCCTCTACACTCGTCCAGTCGGATACGACGAATCCGGCAAATCCCCAGATTTCCCGCAGCAGCTCAGTAAGATAGTATCTGGAGCCGCTCACCGGAATACCGTTGAGAGAGTTGAAGGAGGACATGCAGGTCATAGCGCCGGCTTCTACGGCTGCTTTATATACAGGCAGATATTCCCCATGCAGGGTACGTTCGCTGATATCGCAGGATTCATAGTCTCTTCCTGCTTCACTGAGTCCATATCCGCAGTAATGCTTGAAGCAGGCGGCTACATAAGGATAGCCCGTTTTGGGATTGATAGATTGAAATCCGCGGATCCGTGCAGCGGCAACTGCGCTGCCCAGCAGCTTGTCCTCGCCGGCACCTTCTGCGATTCTGCCCCACCGGGGTTCTCTGGAAATGTCAATCATAGGGGAGTATACCCAGTTAATTCCTTCTGCGGAGGTTTCCATTGCAGAAATCCGCTCGGAATTTTCAATGCGTTCCATGTCCCAGCTTGCGGCGCCTCCAAGGGGAACGGGGAACAGGGTTCTGTCTCCGTGAACCATATCATGACCGATGATCAGCGGAATGCCAAGACGACTCTCTTCCACGGCAAGTCGCTGGAGTCGGTTTGCTGTCTGCACATCCGGTACGTTCAGAAACGCGCCAATTGTGCCGGAGCGAACCAGATCTTCATCCAGATTCCGCACGGTGCCAAGAAGATGCAGCTGACCGATTTTTTCTTTCAGGGTCATTTTCTGCAAAATCTCCTTTGCTTTGGGCATATATGGTGACGGATCAAATTTATTGTGGTATTCTTTCATGTGCTTGGGAAATCCTTCCTTAATATAAGTATCAGATATTATTTTACCATAGCGGGGAATAAAGTCAAGTATGCAGCAGCATCTTTTTTGCATATTGAATATCGTTGCGCGATACAGATCTGAAAAGAACCAGCAAAATTACATAAATAAGAACGGTTAAGGCAATTTGCACGCTGCTGGGAGAACCGATGTGCATAAAGGAGGTGAGCAGGCGAACACCGGTGCAGGACAGCAGGATACACAGTCCTGGTACAGCTGCCCATGAAAATCGGAACCGGATTTTGGTGACTGCCAGCATCCGACTGATACTAAGGGCGGCGTTGAATGTTTCGGTGATATATACGCAGACTACATATCCCCAGATACCAAAGCGGGGAACCAGAGTGAGAACTAAAATAAGGCTGAGTCCTGCATCCAGAATATTCACTTTCATGCAGTAGACCTGCTGCCCCAGCCCTTTCAGGATGGAATCCACCGAGGTGTCCAAGTACATCAGAGGGACCAGCGGAGCAAAGGCAGCGATATATCGTCCAGCTTCAGTGCTGTCATATACGCTCATGCCAAGCGTATGGGAAAAAGCAAGAAATATGCCGGCAACACCAACAGAAAACCAGAGACTGACCCGAATCACTTTGATTCCGATTTCTCTTGCACGCAGATTATTGTCTGTCGCCAAACATTCGGAAAGCTCCGGCACAAGGAGAGATGCGAACGCGCTGATCACGGATGATGGGAAAAAGATCAATGGAAAAGCCATGCCGTGGAGCACTCCATATGAGGCAAGCGCTCCTTCCGGATTGGCGCCGCTTTTCCGCAGTCCGGCGGGGATGGCAAGGTGCTCGGCGCACAGCAGTCCCTGACGGACGTAAGATCCGGCTGCTACTGGAAATGCAATAGCTGCGGCGCGTGAAAGGGCGCTGTGCTTGGATTTTGGTATGGCAGGAGACGATGCATCTTTTATGCCTGTTTTAACACCTCTGTCTGTAACATATAGGAATACTGCCAGCACCAAAGAGATAATTTCAGATATAGCTGCGCCGCCGACAACGGAAAGGCAGGCGTATTCGATGCCACGGGGAGCAATGATTACCAGTCCGGCGGATACCAGTGCAATTTGCACGAACTGTTCACAAATAGAAATGGCTGCATTTTTGTATACCTTGCGCAGCCCTGTAAAATATCCTGCTATAGCCGAAGAGAGGGAAATCGGGGCAAGGCCGATACTGAGCAGGCGTAGAGAGGGAATGGTGCGGATATCCCCCAGCACATAGGTACCTAAGACGCCGGACAGGGTAAAAAGCAGGATCCCTGCAAATAGGCCGAAAAAGAGACCATATCCGATACAGCCTGCCAACTCTGTGCGCAGCGCACGGCGCAGCGCTTTGCCGCCGATTCCGTCCTGCTCACAGCGCGCCAGCCGTTCTGAAGTCATGCGTACCGCCGCCAGATTCACGCCGGATATTGCCAGCGTGGTGGCGAGAGAATAAACGCTCATTACAAGGGTGAACAGTCCCAGCGCTTGGGTTCCAATTTTTTTTGCCACAAAAGCGTTAAAGCTTACGGCAATGGCGCGCAGCATCACAGTCACAGCGGACAGCAAAACAGCGTTTATAAAATATCTTTGGGCTTTACTTTTTTGTTTCATGTATAAATGAGCAGTTCGGATTTACCGTGGCTGCTTTCCTCCGTCAGTTTACTATATTCAAATAGACAGAGAAAGAGAACCCCCACAGGTCTTGCGGGGGTTCTCTTTTAAAAGTGTTTATACAGTTTTTATTCTGCGTTCTTTTTACCAAGCATTACGTTTGTGAGAATGCCCAGAATCAATGCGCATGCAACTGGTGTCAGGACAACTTTGCCGAAGCTGACGGTTAGTCCGCCAATTCCGGAAATGAGAATGACAGAAACAACAAACAGGTTTCTGTTTTCTTCCAGATCTACCTTTTGAATCATTTTCAGTCCGCTTACTGCGATGAATCCGTACAGTGCCATGCAGACACCACCCATTACGCAGGAAGGAATAGAATTAACAAACACGATAAAGGGATTGAGGAATGCAACGATAACAGCGCCCACAGCCGCACCGATAATGGTGTAGATAGAAGCATTTCTGGTGATTGCTACACAGGCTACGGATTCACCGTAGGTGGTATTGGGGCATCCGCCGAATACAGCGCCAACCAGGGAGCCAATGCCGTCGCCGAGGAGGGTTCTGTGC
>CATLAS010000142.1 GCA_949878535.1 uncultured Eubacteriales bacterium
GATACAAATCCGGTCTGCGACAGCGGGTCACTTCCTCCGCTTGATCAAGCCGCCACTTGTCAATATTTTCATGGTGCCCGCTGAGCAGTACCTCTGGTACATGCTCCCCACGGAATACCTCCGGGCGCGTGTATTGCGGATATTCCAAAAGATATTTTTCAAAGCTTTCTTTTTCGTGGCACTCTGCTTCCGGCAAAACGCCGTCAATCAGCCGTCCCACACTATCTGCTAATATACATGCGGGCAGTTCTCCGCCAGTGAGCACGTAGTCGCCTATGGAGATTTCCTCATCCGCTACCGCATCCACAGCGCGCTGATCAATTCCCTCATAATGCCCGCATAGCAGAATCAGCCGGTCATATTGGGATAGACGCCCTGCGTCTTCCTGGGTGAAGGTTTTTCCTCTGGGAGATAGATAGATTGTGCGTATATGCTCGCCCTCTCCTGCACCTGCCAACACTGCTTGCCAACAGTTCCATACTGGCGGCGCTGCCATCAGCATTCCTCTGCCGCCGCCATACGGTGTATCATCCACCCTGCGATGCTTGTTTTCTGAATAGTCACGGATATTATGCGCCCGCACTTCTAAAATCCCGTTTTTTTGGGCGCGTCCGATGATACTCTCTGACAAAACGTTTTCCACCATTGCGGGAAACAGCGTCAAAATATCAAAGTGCATCATATTTCTCGCATCCCCTCAATCAAATGCACATAGATTCCTTCCGGTTTTTCCTGCCCGAATGATATATCCATAATAAACGCAGGTACGGCAGGAATCATAAAGGTACCCTCACCATCCCGCACTACATAAACTGGATGTGCGCCGGGAAAAGTTACATCTTCCAATGTGCCGCATTTTTCGTTGGTGTCCGCATCAATCACCGGGAGCCCTAGCAGATCTGCCACAAAATGGGATCCTTCCGGTAGTGGCAGATCCTCCCGCTTTGCATACAGCACCTTATCCCGCAGGGCAACCGCCGCTTCCAATGTGTCAATTCCCTCGAAGGTTGCCAAAACCATATTTTTCTGTATAGAAGCGTGCAGTACCGGCATAGTGCGGTATGTACCGTTTTCAAAAAGATACATTGTCTTTAAGGATGCCAGAACGGCAGGAGTGTCACACCGGTTTGCCAAACGCACAGCACCTTTTACCCCATGGGTATTTACCACTTGTCCGCATTCCAGAAATGCCTGTTTTTCTCTCATATTTAATGCTTATCCCTTTCTTTTAAACATCCGGACATTGAAAACAATCTGTGTTTGTTATAATATAATGTCCGTAAAACGTATAGGGTGAATTGGAGAGTATATTCCGAATTTGTCCTGTAAGATACAGATCCTCTATGGAAGGTTCACGCACATTGTTTGCATGATTGTGCGCCAAAATCACACCGTGTGTCTGATGCTGCTCTGCCAGTGCCAAAATCAAATCCCCGTAAGACTGGGGACGAATATATCTTCCCTGAGACAATATTGCATTTTCAATAACTCGAAAGTTTTCATCCAGCAGCAGGGCAGTCACAGTAGAGGCAGGCTTTCCCCTGTACCAAAGATACAGATACAAGCATCGCTGAAAGGTATTTTCCAGTGGATCCCCTTTTAATTCCTCCAGTATGGCACGGCGTGCAAAAATGCCGGACATTTTAATAAGCTGTGCACTTGCCGGACCGACTCCATCTGTTTGCTGCAGCTGTTCGGGACTGCTTTCCAATAGTCCGAGGCAGCTTTTGCTATCAAGCAGCGTATGTGCGGTAGGATTTGTATTTTTCTGCGATATGGAGAAATACAGCAGCATTTCCAGCAGTTCATGGGGTTCGAAAACATCCCCGCCATATTTTGACAGCTTGGCGCGCATTCTCTTGCGATGCTCGCCGTGTATATTTTTCTCTGCCATCTTGCTGCAATCCCTCTTTTATCCTTTCTCCGTTTACTGTGCCGCTGCTTTCAGCCGATAAATTTGTACATATCCTGCCTGGGTAATCAGAGTGTAGTCGTCTCCCATAGCAGCCAGCATCTTTTTTGTGTGCGTGTCCGTATCGTATCGGGTATCTAATACATAATATTCTGTCTGCTCCAGAGACGCGTAGTAATCGGGACATGTATGCAAGTCATCCACATAATACAAATGCGGCATCATGTATCCGTACGCCGTTACAGAAGCATCGGCGGGAATACTTTTCAGTGCGTCCGCAGTGGCAATATATTCCTCTTTGTTGTTATAATATCTTGCAATGTTGCGTTGGGCTTTGGGATATACAGCAGACACTGTAAAAACCATACATAAGGATAGGGCGCTGCAGAAGAACAACCGCCGCCCGGAAGGTCCCCAGCCGGAAACGGTCAGCAGTGCCGATACAAGAAGCAGTGCGGCAGTTCCGTAGGTATACTGAAAATCAATGTTAAACTGATACATCCAGTCCGGCATAAGATTGACTACTAAGAGGGGGATCAGCAGAACCAGTTGAACAGACCGCTTTCCCGCGAAAGGCGTAAACAGAAGCGGCGCGCACAGCCACAGAACAAATTCCAGCTTCTGACCGGAATAGGTGAGCTCTGAATACACCTCCGTTTCAGCACCGGAGAAAACCTCACGAATCAGATATCCGATATCGTAAAAGCACGTGCGCACCGCCGTCAGCAGATTGCCGCCGTCAGCAGACGCAGTAAAGTTTGCAAACCGGTCGGACATGATTTCCCCACCCGACAGACGGATCATAGTGCATGCAAACATAAACCAAAGCAAGGATACTGCAATTGTTCCCGCTGCAAACCACCGGTCTCTTCCGGATAAAAGCATCCAGAGCGCCACCGCTGCCACATAGATGAAAGCGTCCTCTTTCACGCATAGTACCAGCAGTGCAGACACGGCAGCAGGAATTCGCTTTTGCTCCAGTATAAAGGAAATCATATACAGCAGCAAAACTGACAGAAATTTGTTTTCATGAAAATCGTAGAAACAGCCGTTCGCCATAGAAGGATACAGTGCATACAACACTGCGGCACCGGTGGCAAGGAAAGGCGAGAATCCCAAAGTGCGGCAGATTCGCCGCAGGGGGAACATGCCGAGTCCTACAATTGCCGCTTGTGCGCAAAGCAGATATATCGGGCTGCGGAACAGCATATATCCGGGCAGAAGCAGGTAATAGATAGGAGAAAAGTGAACGGCAAAATGAGAAAGATACCGGCTGCGTTCCACGGTTGTATACGGCAGTCCAGTTTTCGCCATCTGTTCAAACATCTGGCAGAAAATTCCGAAATCAAAGGTGCCGTGGGCAAATGCTTTATATTTTGCCACTGTGCAGAAGCTGACGAACAGGCAAAACAGACAGAACACCGCTGCAGTTACATACAGAGATGTGCGCCAGGAAAAGGAGATGCCTTCCAGCCCGAGCCGGTTTTCCTTTGTTAGGTATTTGGCGATGATGACAAGAACCGCGCCTACACCAATATTAAAAAAGAGATCCCCGGACAGGGTTCCGACCAGCAGCAGGCTGTATAGAAGCCCGGATATAAACAGGCACCAGTTGATAACGCGTGTCGTTTTTGCAAGCAAAAAGCCTACCCATACGAGGATCAGCACGGACAGAAACGTTCCCCAAAAAAGAAGAGGCGGCATCTGCCGCACCCAGGCGAGGCTGGTGAATTCTCCCGCTGCCGCGCAGGTAAAGGAGGCGCAGACAAACGCGCATGCAAGCAAGGCAAACAGATCCGTCCGGGTAAATCCGGTTTTTCGGTGTATATTCCCAAGGCGATGCAGGAATGAGCGCAGGTGCTGCATATGTATCCTCCTCTGTGGAATCATGCCAAAACAATCAAAATAATTGTAGCA
>CATLAS010000143.1 GCA_949878535.1 uncultured Eubacteriales bacterium
CATCTTATGGGCACCCCCGATGACGTAATTGACCAGGCATCCTCTTATATGAAAATTTACTTTCTAGGCATGCCTGCAATGATGATATACAACTTCGGCGCATCTATCATGCGCAGCGCCGGCGATACCAAGCGTCCGCTGTATTTTCTTACGATTTCCGGGGTAGTCAACATCATCCTGAACCTGTTTTTTGTGATTCTGCTCCAGTTGGATGTAGCGGGTGTTGCCATTGCAACGGTAATTTCCCAGATCGTTTCCGCCGTGTTAATTCTTGTGCATATGACGCGCAGCAATGAGTGGTATAAATTTTCCTGGAAAAAGCTGAAAATTTATCCGGAAAAGCTTGCGAAAATTATCAGCATCGGACTTCCCGCCGGACTGCAGGGCACGGTATTTTCGATTTCCAACGTGGTACTTCAGTCCTCCATCAACTCCTTTGGTTCGATTGCTATGAACGGAAACACCGCAGCTGCCAATCTGGAAGGCTTTATGTATTTGTCTGTCAACGCTTTCCACCAGTCTTCCGTCTCCTTCACCGGACAAAATATTGGAGCGGGAAAATACAAGCGGGCAAGCAAAATCATGCGAACTGCCCTCTCCATGGCGGCGGCAATCAGCATTGTTATGGGCGGCGTGTTCCTGTTAGCGCGGGAACCTCTTCTGCACATATACATACCCAATTCGGAAGAAGCAGTGGCCTATGGAATTCAACGGCTTTTAGTGATTTGTTCCACATATTGTCTGTGCGCCGGAACAGACGTTATGACCGGCGTGCTTCGGGGTATGGGATCCTCTATTGCACCAACGCTTATATCAATCATTGGAATCTGCGGCACACGAATCCTCTGGGTATTCCTCATTTTCCCCACCTATCATTCTCTTACCTCTTTGTATGTTTCTTATCCAGTTTCCTGGTTTATTAGCTTTGCGGCGCAAGTCGTATGCTTTATTATTGTAAAGAAACGGATGATGAAACGGTATCACGCTCGAAAAGCGCAAACGGCAACAACGGAAGCTGTTCCCGCTGCAGAGACTGTCGCAGAACAGGGCTGATTTTGTAAAACATATTTTTCCCAAAGAAACGTCTCCTTGTGCGGGTTTTGCGCAGCACAGAATTCCGTCAAACAAAAGCCCCCCTTGTGCAAAGGGGGGTGCCGATGTAATCGGCGGGGGGATTGTTCGTACCTGCTGCTGATATATTGATCCTGCAAAATGATAGCTTTACAATCCCTCAGTCGCTGTCGCGACAGCTCCCTATGGAACTGCGTAGCAGGTCCTCACATGCTCACATGGGAGCCTTTTTATATTTAGTGTTACGCGGGACTCTCCTTTACTGGGAGAGCCTTTTTAAATGGTATAAATCCAATCCAATGGATTAAATTATACAAATGTTATAATTTTTTATGGAAGCCGACAAAAATCAGCAAAAAAACCGAAATAGGGATGATATACTACAGGTGTAGTTAAGCTTGACTATCTTTTCAGTAAATCAATTATTAAAAGAAAGAGGTATGATCATGAAGAAAAAAGTTTTATCATTTATAGTCGTTTTGTCCATGCTGTCCGCTCTGGTTCTTGTACCTCTGCCTGCGTCTGCTGCGACGTATGGTGATTTTACATATGAGGTTACGGATGGAAAAGCGACAATTACAGGTTACACGGGCACTGAAACGAATGTAACGGTTCCCGGAGAAGTAGACGGATATACCGTAACGGCGATTGGGAATTCTGCATTCAGTGGAAACAATACGATCCGAAAAATTGTTCTTCCGGAAACAATCGTTTCAATAGGAGACTTTGCTTTCAGCTGCGATAATCTGGCAAACATCAACTTGCCGAACAGCATAAACCATATCGGCGACCGCGCGTTTCTATGTTCCAACCTTACTTATGTGAATTTGCCGACATCTTTGACATCTCTGAGTGACTATGTATTTGAAGCATGTTCCGAGCTTGCGTATGTACGAATCCCCCACAACATCACCTCTATTAGCGATGATTTCATTACCGGACATGATGCAGACCTAATTGTCATTACAGGATGCGCAAATTCTGCCGCACAAACCTATGCAGAAAGAAACAATTTGACATTTGCCACCCTTCCCTGTAGGGACCACACCTTCAGAAACGGTGCCTGCTTCTGCTGTAACGTTCTCCTTGGGGATTTGAACAAAGACGGCGTAGTGAACACAGACGACTATACAATTATGATCGGATATGTAAACGATCCATCCACCTGTCCGAATCTGTCCATCGCTGACGTAAATCAGGACGGTGTACTGGATATCTATGACAGATTGTTCCTGCTGGAAATCATTGCCGGCATTGAAACATGGCCCGCATAACGCTTCCGCATAAAAACAAAAAAGAGCCGCAGAAACGGCTCTTTTTTAAAAAATAACTGCTGATAATAATAAAAGAAAGAGGTATAATCATGAAGATAAAAGCTTTATCTATTATTGTCGTTTTATCCATGCTGTCCGCTTTAGTTCTTGTACCTCTGCCTGTATCTGCTGCAGAACCAATCGATTTTACATATGAGGTTGTGGATGGAAAAGCGACAATCACTGGCTACGCAGGCAGTGACGCAGAGGTAACTGTTCCCGGGGAAATAGGCGAATATACAGTAACGGAAATCGGGGAACATGCTTTCTTTGGAAACAACGCGATAGAAAAAGTAATTCTTCCGGATTCTATAGAAACGATTGCAGATCAAGCCTTCGCAAGCTGCAACCGTCTGCACACAGTTACCGTCCCCAAAAATTTGACTAAAATCGGTGCATACGTATTTATGGAAACCATTTTACGGGATTTCAAAATGCCGGATCGAGTATCATTTATTGGGGAAGGTGCTTTCTTCGGTACCAAGCTTACCTATATAAATTTGCCTGCGTTATTGACATCACTGAACTCTGCAGTATTCGGGCTCTGTTCCGAGCTTGCATATATCCGCATACCGGCCTCTGTCACGTCCATTGATGCACAATGCTTTTATCTGTGCGACAGCAATCTTCTCACAATCGTTGGTTACACCGGTTCTGCGGCGCAGGCATATGCTGAAGAACATGGTTTTGCTTTCGCTTCTCTCGTCTGTAAAAATCACGTATTTTCCAGCGGTGTATGCTCCTTCTGCGGCGCGCTGCTGGGAGATTTGAACAAAGACGGCACAGTAAATGCAGACGATTATACAATTTTAGTAGGATATGTAAACGATCCTGCCACCTGCCCAGATGTATCCATCGCTGACGTAAATCAGGACGGAATCTTGGATATTTACGACAGACTGTTCCTATTGGAAATTATCACCGGGGTCAGCACGTGGCCGGTATAATTTAGCCGCACTATCGAGCCGATAACATGCATAGACTGCTGGGGGATTGTAGTGCTATTATTTTGCAGGATCATGAATCCAGAGATACACTTAAGCAATCCTCCCCAGTCGCTTCGCGACATACTCCAGGGGTTCGTAAAACGAACCCCTGGACAAGGGGGCCCTTTTATTTTTGCTTTGTGACAATTCCTTTTACTGGGAGAAGCCCTGCAATCTCTCAGTCACACAGCATTGCTGTGACCCTTCCTATGGAGCGGCGCAACAGATCCTCTCATGGGGAAGCTTTTACGCGCAGCTTCCTACAAACCCTAAAGCCCCCCTTGTGCAAAGGGGGGTGCCGATGTTAATCGGCGGGGGGATTGTTCGTACCTGCTGCTGATATATTGATCCTTCAAAATGATTGTTTCACAATCCCTCACCCGCTGTCGCGACAGCTCCCTATGGAACTGCGTAGCAGGTCCTCACATGGGAGCCTTTTGATTTTGTGCTAAAGTT
>CATLAS010000144.1 GCA_949878535.1 uncultured Eubacteriales bacterium
GCAGCAGTGCAGTTATGAAAATCAAGGAAATGGTAGACGCCCAGTATGCAGCTGGACGGAATACAACAATGAGCGATGTGGAGCTTTGTGAAATGGTGCGGCAGGTAATCCCTGGGCTAGCAGATCGGTTTTAAGGGAGCTTTTCCAGAATTTTTCTGAAAAAAGAAAATTTCTATTGCATTTTGCTTTGCACCGTGCTATAATACATAGGCGTTCTATCTGAACTGAACCTATTATTTGTTTATATATAGAAAGAAGAGGAGAGGCAAAATGACAACAGCACAGCTTGTAATTGGCATTATTCTGATCGTATTTGCTGTTTTTCTGGTAATCGCAGTATTGCTCCAGCAGGGCAAGGCACACAATCTTTCCGGTACTATTGCCGGCGGTGCGGAGACTTTCTTTGGAAAATCCAAGGCACAGACGATCAATAAAAAACTTTCCATTCTGACCACGGTTGTTGCTATTATTTTCGTGGTGCTGGTATGCTCTGTATACGTGATGCAGGATACCGGCAAGGCTTCTGATTTCAATAGCTTCTGGGGTATGGTATTTGGTGAAAACGAGGATGAGGATCTCCACGATCACGACCATGCAGAAGATACAACTGCAGCAGATGACACTACAGTTGCTGATGAAACTACTGCGGCTGATGACACTACAGTTGCTGATGAAACTACTGCGGCTGATGACACTACAGTTGCTGATGAAACTACTGCGGCTGATGACACTACTGTCGCTGACGATACCACAGCAGCGGATGCTACCACTACGGATGCAGCGACTACGGCTGATGCTGCGGAGTAAGTGAATTTTAATAAATACTTTGTACAGCGTCTTTCTGCGGAAGGGCGCTGTATTGTTATATGCAGGGAAACTCTCAGCTTTTACCTGACAAAAAGCCCCTTTGCGTAAAAGGAATGTGGCATGGCGTTAGTTTCCGCCAAACATTATAAGCCCCTCTTGTGCAAAGGGGGGCGCATCGTAGGTGTGCTGGAGGGATTGTTTCGCTATACTGCCGATTTATAAAAATCTAAAATGATCGTTTTACAATCCCTCACCCGCTACGCGGGAGCTCCCTATGGAGCCACGCAGCGGCTTCTCACAAGGGAGCCTTCTTATATCCTACAAATTTCTGTGGGTCCCAACAAAGAGTCGGACAAATCTTGACTTTATACCGCAAAATGTGGTAAACTGACCACATATTGTACATAACAAAGGAGCAAGCGCAAATGCCTACCAATTTGCAGATTACTACCATCACTATGCCCTGTCAGCATATGAACGGGGAGTCCTCCCTGCCGCCGCTGTCCAAACTGAACTTTTGGCATAGAAACGGAGATTCTGGTCTTTCCGAGGACGACGAACTGTTTATCGGCTATGGTCACGTTCCGTCCCCGTTTCCCTATCGAATGCAGGATATGTATACCCGTCCTCTCCATGATACGGAAATGTTAGCGGTTGTTTTAGAAAATGAATATTTGAAAGCCACTTTTCTTCCCCAGTGGGGAGGGAAGCTTATGTCCCTGTTTGATAAAGAGAGCAACAGAGATCTTTTGTATAAAAATTCAGTGATGCGTCCCTGCAATTTGGCGTTCCGCAATGCATGGACATCCGGCGGTGTGGAATGGAACTGCGGTATGTTCGGGCACCACGTGCATACCTGTGAGCCGATGTTCACCACCACGACCAAGCTTGCGGATGGTACGCCTGTGCTGCGTATGTATGAATTTGAACGAATTCGTCAGGTGGTTCAGCAAATGGATTTCTTCCTTCCGGCAGGATCGAGGGTGCTTTTTGCTCGCAACCGGATTATCAATCCCTTACCTGATGTGGTTCCTATGTACTGGTGGAGCAATATCGCTGTGCCGGAAACACCGGATACCCGAATTATTGTAGATGCGGACGGCGCATATGTGGCGGATAATAATACCAGCCTTGCTCCCATTCCCGAATATAACGGAGATGATGTTACTTATCCTATCAACGTGCCGGCAGCGGGTGATTATTTTTATAATATTCCGCCTAAGAAAAGAAAATTTGAAGCGGCTGTGGATGCGGACGGATATGGACTGATTCATACATCTACTATGCGGCTTCAAGGCAGAAAGCTGTTCTGCTGGGGACAAAATCCCGGCGGCGACCGGTGGCAGGAATATCTTACCGAGGACGGCAGCAATGATCGGTATATAGAACTTCAGGCGGGGCTTGCACATACACAGTATGAGTGCATTCCCATGCCTCCCAATACAACATGGGAATGGTTGGAAGCATACGGTGCAATGCATGCAGACGGTGATACGGTGCACGGTGAATGGGAAGGCGCAAAAGCAGAAATCCGCAATCGCCTGAACGAGATAATAACTGATGATGAAATGGATCGGATTCTGGAAGAAACAAAAGCAATGGCGAAAGCTGCTGCAGACGGGGAAATGATTCTTTCTGGCAGCGGTTGGGGAGCTCTTGAAAATATGCGCCGAGAAAAAGTGGGGCGTCCCATGATGGCACCTCATTTGGATTTTGGATCAGTAGGTGTGGAGCAGGCAGATTGGGTATGTCTGCTGCAGCGGGGACTTTTCCCGGAACATGATCCGGCGCAGGTGCCTCCTTCCTGGATGCTGCAAAAGGAATGGGTGCGTATGATGGAGGATGCTGTATCTGGTGGAAATATGTTCTCCTGGTATGCGCATTTGCAGCTTGGTATGACCTATTTGTGCATGAACCGTTTGTCTGATGCAGAGCAGCTTTTGGAAAAATCTATGATGCTGAATCCTTCTTGCTGGGCAGTTTACGGTATGGCGTATGTAAAGCAGCAGCTTGGCGACAGCGCAGTCGCGGCAGCGCTTGCCGCCCGGGCATATCGGATGCGCCCCACAGATGTTTCTCTTGCCAAGGAAGCAATGGAACTGCTTGTGAATGCAGAGATGTATGAAGACGCACTGGAACTTGCCCAGAGTATGACTCCGGAAATGCAGACGGTGGGAAGAGTGCAGCTTTATACTACCCAAGCTCATATACGTCTTGGTCATATTGAACAGGCAGAAGAAGTAATGTATGCCGGCGGCGGTGTGGTTCTTCCGGATATACGTGAGGGAGAGCTGAGTATTACAAATATGTATCTGGAAATTGCAGAAAAGAAGGCTGCTCGGGACGGTTTGCCTTTTGATCGGGAAACTGCACCTGTCCCGCCCATTTTTGATTACCGGCAGTGCGATAGCACCAGACGGCGTCCTGCCCGGAAGAGAGTGCGCGGATGATGCAGGGACATACAAAGATAGTCGGAAATATTATGCTGCTGGTCACTGCCATTATATGGGGGCTTTCCTTTGTGGCGCAAAGTGAGGCTATGGACTATATGGAGCCTCTTACCTTTCAGGCGGCACGCAGCTTTGTTGGCAGTGCGGTGCTGGTGCCATTGATTTTTATTAACAGCAGGACGCGGAAAAAATATCACGCTGCACAGAAGCCGGATCGTGTAGGGCGTAAGAAACTGCTTTTTGCAGGCGCCGCCTGCGGCATTGTTATGTTTGCTGCAGCGATGCTGCAGCAATACGGCATTGCTCTTGGCACCTCTGGCGGAAAAGCAGGATTTATCACTGCTACATATATTCTGCTGGTTCCCCTGTTCGGACTTTTCCGTGGGAAAAAGCTTCCGGCGCGGGTTTGGATATGTGTGTTTGCAGCGCTATGCGGACTGTATCTTCTGTGTATTACCGGCGGATTTTCCTTTGCGCCCAGCGATGGAATTGTACTGCTTGGCGCAGTCTTCTGGGCGTTGCA
>CATLAS010000145.1 GCA_949878535.1 uncultured Eubacteriales bacterium
CGCTTCGCGACAGCTCCCTTTACTGGGAGGAGCCTTTTTATTTTGTGTACTCCACGACAGCTCCCTATGGGGCCACGCAGTGGACCTCACATGGGAGCCTTGTGAATGCAAAATCAAACCCGCCCTTGACGGGCGGGTTTTCTTGCAAGCGGCGTTTGCCACTATTGTTATCAGTCATCTGCGGACTTGTCCGTAGCTCTGTCGTAAATCGCCGTGATCTTTTCCGAAGGTGCAGGAGTCATAAGAGAAACGATCACTGAAAATACAAGACCTGCAACAAAACCGGGCAGTATCTCATATATTCCACTGACAAACAAAGGCGTATCGAGGATCGTTCCCGTGCAAAGCACAAGCCAAAGAATATCTACGGCAGCGCCGGCAACAATACCTGCTACAGCCCCCTGATAGTTAAATCGCTTCCAAAACAGTGAAAGTATCACTACAGGTCCAAAAGCGGCACCAAACAGCCCCCATGCATTTTCAACCATGTTCATAATATTCGCAGACCAGGAGGTTGCATCGTGAAGCCCCGCGGATGCAATAAAGAAAGCAACCAGAGAAACTACAAGCACAACAATTCTGCCAACCCAAAGGATTTCCCGATCCGAGCTATTATTCTTGCGGAATATTGGCTTATAGATATCGCTTGTAAAAGATGAAGATGCAACAAGAAGCTGACTGTCGGCAGTAGACATGGACGCTGCAATGATTGCAGACAGCAGAATACCTACGATAAATGGCGGGAAAATATCCTTCACAACATAGATAAATATCTTTTCCTGAGAATTGGGGAGCAGCGTTTCAGCAAGAGACGCACCATCCGACATTAAGTATGCTCTGCCAAGGATCGCGATAGCAATTGCGGCGCCAAGGGAGAGAATAACCCAAACGATAGCAACAGCAGCAGATTTTTTGATCATTGAAGGCTTTTTGATGGACATAAATCTTACAAGAATATGAGGCATGCCAAAATAACCAAGACCCCAACTGAGTCCGGAAATAATATCGCGCGGGTCTGCAGCAAAAGGATTTGTACCGAATGCGGAAATATCGTCTCCGAGCGCGCCGTAAAACCCATTATCAAAAGTGCCTGTGGAGCACATAAGAATCGGCACGGCAAGAAGCGCAACAAGCATCAGAATTCCTTGAAAGAAGTCTGTCCAGCAAACGGCTTTGAAACCTCCAAGAAAGGTATAAACAAGGATAAGCAGCGCAAAAATAAGCATTGCAAGTTCTTTATGATCGTTAAACCAAGGCAGTACGGAACAAAAGACTGCAGTGCCCGCGTTAAACGCCGACGCTACGTAAACAGTAAAGCTGATAAGAAAGATGACCGCACAAATAACCTTCAGTGCATTACCGGAAGAAGCAAAACGATTTGAAAGATATTGTGGAAGCGTTATTGCATCATCTGCAGCAGCGGAAAAGCGACGCAGCCGACGGGCAACAAATATCCAGTTCGCTATAGTACCCAGACCAAGACCCAAACCGATCCATACTTTGCCGAGACCAAACGCAAGAATGCTCCCGGGAAGTCCCATAAGCAGCCAACCGCTCATATCAGAGGCCTGAGCACTCATTGCAGTAACAAAAGGCCCCATCGATCTTCCACCGAGAAAATAATCTTTCTCGCCCCCGATTCCTGATTTTGATTTAAAAAAGAAGACTACGCCAATGGCAAGCATCGCCGCAAAGTATAGGACAAATGCGAAGATTTCCATTTTAAACACTTCCTTTCTTTGGTGCACGCACCGCGCCACATAAAAATCTGTAAAATTTTAAATATTTTTGCGTTTCGGCAATATTATACCATTAACTACATAAAAATGCAATACAGAACACAGGATAGCCCCATTCTACGCCATCAGACATAACCCAACGCAACAATCTTCAGTAAAGGAAGGTTCCTACATATTTCATCCTCCCTATATTAAAGGGGTGAACCACGCACCGCAGTCCACTCTAAACGTCGGCCCTTTGTGCAAGGGGAGCCACGCGCCATAGTTCATCCCAGACTTCGGCCCCCCTTGTGCAAAGGGGGGTGGTGCGCCATTGGCGCGCCGGGGGGATTGTATGCATATACGATTTAAAGATTACCTAAAATGATTACAGGACAATCCCTCAGTCGCTTTGCGACAGCTCCCTTTACACAAGGGAGCCTTTTTATTTTGCATACTTCACGGCAGCTCCCTACCGAGCCACACAATGAACCTCACATAGGAGCCTTTTTATTTTGTGTACTTCACGGCTGCTCCCTACTGGGCCACGCAATGGACCCCACATAGAAACCTTTTTATTTTGTGCACTTCACTACAACTCCCTACTGGGCACATAGGAGCCTTTTTGATTTATACTTCGTCGGCAGCCCGATTTGCTGGAAGAGATTTTTTTGATTTTTTTGCCGACAGTTTCTTAGCAGCATGCAAATCTAACTGCGCCTTTGCAGTAGCAAAAAAACAAGGCTTTCTCGATCGAGAAAGCCTTGTTTCTCATTCTCCTGCAAACAACGGTGTAGAAAAATATCGCTCCGCCGTATCCGGTAAAATGGTTACTACCGTTTTGCCGGGTCCCAGCTTCTTTGCAAGCTTCAGCGCGGCGCACACATTCGTGCCTGCTGATATACCACACATCAGCCCTTCCTCCCGTGCCAGCCTCCGTGCCGTTCCAATCGCTTCATCATCTGTTACAATACAAACTTCACTGTAAATCTCACAGTTCAATATCGGCGGAATCAATCCGTCCCCAATTCCCATTTGTATGTGTGTGCCGATATTCCCACCTGCCAGAATCGCCGCATTCTCCGGCTCTACCGCCCAGATCTCAATATCCGGATTCTGCGCCCGCAACACTTCTCCAATTCCGGTAATTGTTCCGCCTGTTCCTATGCCCGAACAAAACCCATGTATCGGCCCTGCTACCTGTTCCAACAGTTCCACACCTGTATGGTGCCTGTGCGCCATAGGATTTGCAATATTCTCAAACTGCTGGGGAACAAACACCATAGGATCTTCTTTTGCCATGGTCAACGCCCGATTCAAACACTCTTCAATACAATCCCCGATATTTCCCGCGTCATGCACCAGTATTACTTCTGCGCCATAGTGTCGCACCAGCTTCCGGCGTTCTTCGCTGACAGAGTCCGGCATAATAATGATTGTACGATACCCACGCACCGCCCCCACCAGGGCAAGCCCGATTCCTTGATTTCCGCTGGTAGGCTCCACAATTACCGTCCCCGGCCCGATCAACCCTTTCTTTTCTGCATCCAAAATCATATTATATGCAGTTCTAGTCTTGATGGAACCGCCCACATTCAATCCTTCAAATTTAACCAGCACTTCCGCCATATCCGGCGCGGTCATTCTGGAAAGACGGATTACCGGGGTGCGTCCCACCGCCTCTAATATATTATTACAAATCATACTCGTCTCCAATCCGCCTGCTGCGGCACAATGCCAAAGGGCATTGACATAGTCTTTTTTTATTATACACATTTCCCCCTCGGATTGCAACAGGATCCCAGAAAATCCATTACATGACCTATACAGGAAATCGTTGACAAATAAGCTGCCATTCTGTATACTGAAAATAGAAGGAGATGTAGCACATAATATCAACGAAAGGATATGACTATGCAAGCTTGTAGAAATTGCCGATATAGTGGAGCCAAACCAAAGTAAAGTCTGCAAAAGCAGTTTATGTTTTGCGGGCTTTTTTCATTCGACAAAATTA
>CATLAS010000146.1 GCA_949878535.1 uncultured Eubacteriales bacterium
CTGCGGTATCTGACGATTATCGCAGCGGCAGAAAAAGAAATTATCCGACAGAACCCTGATTTTTCCATGTCTGCGATTCCATTAGATGACAGGGCAGTATATGCAATGCTTTCCAAAGGAAATACGGACGGCGTCTTTCAGTTGGAATCCGGTGGCATGCGGCAAATGCTTACCCAGCTTTTACCGGAAAATATAAATGATATTATTGCAGCCATTGCCTTGTACCGTCCCGGTCCGATGGATTCCATTCCACGGTATATTGAGGCGCGTCACGGTAAAAAGCCTGATATGCTCATCCCACAATTGGAACCCATTCTTTCCTCTACCTATGGCTGTATTGTGTATCAGGAACAGGTCATGCAGATTTTCAGAGATGTTGCCGGATACTCTCTGGGACATGCGGATATTGTACGCAGGGCGATTTCCAAAAAGAAAACAGATGTGCTGCTCAGCGAAAAGGAAGCATTCGTGCAGGGAGCTGCGGAGCATGGCGTATCCGGTGAAAATGCGGAGAAACTGTTTGATGAAATTGCTGCCTTTGCAAATTATGCATTTAATAAAAGCCATGCGGCAGCGTATGCGATTGTATCTTATCAAACAGCGTATTTGAAAGCCCATTATCTAAAAGAATTCAATTGCGCATTGCTTACATCTGTACAGGGAAGCCCGGGGAAAATTGCTGAATATATCAGTGAATGCAAACGGCGGGGGATTCCGGTACTGCCGCCGGATATCAACGCCAGTATGACGGATTTTCATGCAGATGAATCCGGCATTCGGTTTGGACTCGGTGCTTTGAAAAATGTTGGGCGCAGTTTTATTGATTCCATTATTACGGAGCGCACAATCGGTGGAGCCTTTACAGACTTTGACGATTTTCTTGCAAGAAGCCGGAAACTGGGGATCAATAAACGGCAGATGGAGGCTTTGATTCAGTCCGGTTCTCTGGACAGTCTTGGTCCCAAAAGAAGCCAGATGCTGGCGGTATACGAGTCTCTTTTGGAGCGGGGTACCTCAGCGGGGCTGGAGGGGCAGCTCGACTTATTTTCCGCAGTACCCATGGGGCAGGAAATTGCTCCGAAAACTGTCTTTCCGGATATTCCTGAATTGTCTACCTTTGAAAAACTTCATTTGGAACGGGAATGCAGTGGCATGTATTTGTCGGGTCATATTCTGGATGATTATACCGAGCACATGGAAGCGCTTCATTGCGCTGACACCGCCTCTGTAATTGCTGCATTCTCACCGGACTTTGACGGAGAGGTGCAGTTCCATGAAAAAGATCCTGTAACGCTTGCAGGCGTAATTCTTTCCCGAACGAATAAGACAACCCGCAGCGGCGATCCTATGGCTTTTATCACATTGGAGGATCTTACCGGTGAAATTGAGTTGATCATTTTTCCAGGAGTGCTGTCCGCATACGGTCATATGCTGACTACAGGATCAGCAATTGCTGTGCGGGGGACCATTTCTGCACGCGAGGAAGAAGATCCTAAAATTCTTGTGAATGGCGTTATGCATTTAGAGAGGAACGGGGGAAAAACTCCTATGTTTACTGAAGAACAAAAAAAACCGCGGGAGAATATGCCGGCAGCTCCTGTACAAAAGCTTTATTTGAAGGTGCCTTCACAAACATCTGAAACGTTTCGCCGCGTTTCTGCATTTTTAAGTATATTCCGCGGAAATGTACCGGTCACATTTTATGATGAAGCCGCTAAGACGGCTTTTCGCGGTGTAAATTTTGGTGCGGCAGTGAATGACTTTACTCTGACAGAGCTGCGCGAGCTTTTGGGAGATGCAGCCGTTGTGGTAAAATAAGGAATATATTTTGTAAATTTCACAACACGTTCATAAATAAATTGTATACTTTGTTCTATACCTTGCAGATAAATGAAGATGTTTATGAAAATGGATTCGGCAGGAAGGGAGCGAAAACAGTATGTCTGATAATAAATTACCTCAGAACGTACCTGCACATGAACCTCTTAATGAAGATATGCCAGCCGCCGGCGGAAGTGCCCGTGCAGTTTGGAAGAAAGTCGGAAAGGTTTCCTTGCGTGTTCTGACATATGTTATGAATGCGCTTTTGACCATTCTTTTGATCGGCGCTGTTTGCGGTATTATTGTTGGGACGGTGTTCTGCATTTATATTAAAAATTATGTAGATCCGGAGGTCGATCCGTCTCTCCTTGTAAGTGCCGGTTCCGATAAAACAACCCGTATATATTATATGGACTATGAAACCGAGGACGACCGAATCAATCAAAACGGAACGCCTAAGGAGATTGAGGATCAGAGGCTGTACAGTTCTGATAACAGTATCTGGGCTTCCTATGATCAGATGCCGGCGGATTTGATTAACGCTTTCACCTCTGTTGAGGATCACCGCTTTTTTGATCATAACGGCGTAGACTGGCTGCGAACTGGTAAAGCAGTGTTCGGGTACTTCTTTGGCGCCGGTGATTTTGGCGGTTCCACCATAACCCAGCAGCTTATTAAGAATCTGACTGGTGAGAAGGAAAACTCTATTCAGAGAAAGGTGCAGGAAATTTTCCGGGCACTGAATCTGGAAAAGAAAATGAGCAAAGAAGAAATCATTGAGATGTATTTGAATATCGTATTTCTTGGCAATAACTGTTACGGTGTGCAGGCTGCATCCAATACGTATTTCGGTAAGGACGTCAGTGAATTATCTCTCGTGGAATGTGCTTCTCTTGCGGCCATTGTTAAGAATCCTACAAAATATGAGCCCATGCATCATGATGTGGTGATGTATGAGCAGGAAAATGGAGAAGAAAAGGAAGACGGAAACCGCGCTCGCCGCAATACGGTGCTGTACACTATGCTGCAATACGGTAAGATCAATCAGGCACAGTTTGATGAAGCAACGGAAACGGATTTGGTGTTGTATTCGAAAGAAGATGATACAGGTGCAGATTCTGCCGCACATATCAATTCTTGGTATACGGATGCTGTAATCGCAGATGTGCGGGATGCACTTATGGAGAAAAACGGTTGGACCAGCTATGCTGCCAGCCTGGCGATTTATAACGGCGGTCTCCAAATCTATACCTGCATGGATCCGAAGGTGCAGGGCGTGCTGGAAGAGGTATATGTAAATGACAGCCAGCATTTTCCACATGCAACCAGTAGTTTGCAGCCGGAATCCTCTATGATTGTGCTGGATCCTTATACAGGGGATGTTTTGGGACTTGTAGGCGGCAGAGGGGAGAAAACACAGAACCGTATTCTGGACCGTGCCACACAGGCGAAACGTCCTGTTGGATCCAGTATTAAGCCGCTTTCTGTCTATGCACCCGGCATTGATTTGGAAGTTATTACGATGGGATCTATTTATGACGATACGCCTGTGAAAACGTCCGATGCAGGGGTGCCCTGGCCCCGCAACCTGCCGAATGTGTATGGCGGACTTACTACGATTCAGGACGCTGTGCGTCGTTCTGTCAATACCATTGCTGTGCGCGTTTTGGAGGATATAACAGTAGATTATTCTTTCGACTTTTTGAAAAATACGCTTCACATGGATAATGTAATCGATTCCTATACAACGCAAAGCGGGCAAGTTGTCAGCGATAAGGATTTGGCGCCTTTGGCGCTTGGTCAGTTTTCTTATGGTATAACCCTGTGGGAGCTGACTGCTGGATATGATATGTTCCCGAATGAGGGTGTATATTCGAAATCCAGACTGTGGTATAAGGTGCT
>CATLAS010000147.1 GCA_949878535.1 uncultured Eubacteriales bacterium
TGTTATACAATCATTTTTGATAATCAACAAATCGGTAGTATGTGCAGACAATCCCCCCGACTCGCTTACAGCGAGTCACCCCCCTTTACACAAGGGGGGCTTTGTTGGTAGAGGCCAACGGCGAGCCTCCTCCTCTGCACAAGGGGGGCTTTTTTGGTAGGGGCCAACGGCGAGCCTCCCCCTTTACACAAGGGGGGCTTTTTTGGTATAGGCACACGGCGAGCCTCCTCCTTTACACAAGGGGTGCTTTGTTGGTAACAGCCAACGCCGTGTCCCCCATAGGACCATAGCAAAGGGGTGACCGAATAATCTGCGCTGCGTCACCTTCTTTTGCTGGGAGAAGGGCATTAACTGTCTGTGCACAGGATATACTAAAAATACAAACAATAGAAAGGAAGTAGTAACAATGCCTGTTATAAACGTTGATAATAATAATTTTGATTCTGTAAAAAATAGCGATCAGCTGGTTCTTCTTGATTTTTATGCGGATTGGTGCGGACCGTGCCGCATGGTATCTCCCATAGTGGACGAAATAGCAGAGGAAAATCCGCAGATTCTTGTGGGAAAAATTAATGTGGACAACGAGCCGGAGCTTGCCGGTGCATTCGGTGTGTCGAGCATTCCCACACTGGTTGTAATGAGGCATGGCGAAATCGTGCAGCAGTCTACTGGAGCAAAACCGAAGCCGCAGATTCTTGCGATGTTAGAGGAGTAACTTGGCGAGGAAAATATGCAGAATCCTTATGATATGATCATTATCGGCGGGGGACCTGCCGGATACACCGCAGCTTTATATGCAGTCCGTGCGGGACTGGACACCCTTGTAGTAGAACGGATGTCCCCGGGCGGTCAAATGGCGCTCACCGGAGAAATTGACAATTATCCGGGGTTTGACGCGGGCATAGACGGTTTTACACTTGGTATGAAAATGCAGAAGGGCGCAGAACGGTTTGGCGCAAAAACTGTATATGCAGAGGTTATAAAGGTTGACTTTTCTGAAAAAATCAAAACAATAGAAACAACAAACGAAACATTACAGGCTAAAACTGTTGTCATTGCCGCTGGTGCAAATCCCCGTCGGTTGGGTGTGCCAATGGAAGAAGAACTGACAGGTAAAGGTGTGCATTATTGTGCACACTGTGACGGCAGGTTTTATAAGGATAAAACCGTTCTTGTTGTGGGCGGCGGCAATTCTGCCGCGGCTGACGCATTGTATCTTTCCCGCCTTGCCGCAAAAGTATATGTAGTGCATCGCAGAGACAGCCTCAGAGCCACAAAAATTTATCATGCGCCTTTAATGCAAGCGAAAAATGTGGAATTCCTATGGAGCAGTACTGTATCCGAACTGCTTGCCGACAGCAGAATTACCGGTGTGAAGATCCAAAATGTGCATACCCACGATTGTACGGATATCGCATGTGACGGTATTTTCATCAGCATTGGCAGAGAACCAGCAACGGAATTTTTAAGAAACAGTGTTAGGCTGGATTCCGCCGGCTATGTGGTTGCCGATGAGAGTACAAAAACGAATGTAGATGGTGTTTTTGCCGTGGGTGATATTCGCACAAAAGTCCTTCGTCAGATCGTTACTGCTACCTCTGACGGCGCTGTTTGTGTGCATTATGCCCAGGAATATCTTGCAGATACGGAATGATTTCGTCATAGAAATATAAGAAAGCAAAAATATGATTTTTTCCTTGTAAATCTGTCTGCTTACGAGTATAATTGATTAGGAAAATGACAGAAAATAGAAGAAGGTTTACAGACAGTGAAAACGTATTGGCAGGATCTCAAAAAAGAATTTACCGGGTATAACAGCGGCAAGCTGATGAAGGACTTAATGGCTGGACTGACGGTGGCGGCTGTGGCGCTCCCATTGGCATTGGCTTTTGGTGTGAGCAGCGGAGCAACAGCGGCAGCGGGACTGATCACCGCCATTGTAAGCGGATTTGTAATCAGCCTTTTAGGCGGAGCATTTTATCAGATTTCTGGTCCCACAGGTGCAATGGCTGCTATTTTGATTTCGATTATCGCACAGTATGGTATGCCCGGTGTTTTCACCGCCACCATTATGGCGGGCATTTTGCTGGTTCTGGCAGGTGTTCTGCATCTTGGACGGTTGACCGCATTTATTCCCATGCCGGTCATAGCAGGGTTTACTTCAGGCATTTCGGTGATCATTGCCCTTGGACAGTTGGACAATCTTTTTGGTGTTACATCAACAGGCAGCTCTGCGGTAGCAAAGTTTGCAAGCTATTTCACTGATGGGTTTTCGCCAGATTGGATTTCCCTTGCAATCGGCGGTCTTGTAATTTTATTTATTGCCCTTTATCCCAAAAAGTGGAACGCTGTAGTTCCCGCGTCCCTTGTAGCGATTATCCTCTCTACAGCGGCTGTCATGCTGCTTCATTTGGAGGTTGGTTCTGTAGGCGAAATTCCTTCCTCTCTTATGCTGGATGAACGGTTTTCCTTTGCGGGATTCAAATTATCCAGCATCAAAGGACTTCTTGCCCCAGCAGTCAGTATTGCAGCGCTTGGTATGGTGGAAAGCCTGCTGTGCGGTGCCAGCGCCGGACGGATGACTGGCGTACATTTGAATAACAACCGGGAATTGATTGCCCAGGGTGTAGGCAATATTCTGTCGCCCCTGCTGGGTGGGATTCCTGCAACGGCAGCGATTGCGCGTACAAGCGTGGCAATAAAATCCGGTGCGCAGACAAGACTCACGGGAATGTTTCATTCCGTTTTTCTGCTGATTTCGATGCTCGCTTTGGGGCCAATTATGTCACAGATTCCTTTGTCCGCATTGGCAGGGGTGCTGCTTGTTACGGCATGGCGAATGAATGAATGGGATACGATAAAATATATCTTTCAGGGAAAATTTAAAGGTGCTATTTTAAAGTTCCTTGCAACTATGGCGGCAACGATTCTATTTGACTTAACAGTTGCGATCCTGATTGGCGTGGTGATTGCCCTGCTTTTACTGGTATCCCGCCTGTCTAAGCTGGAAATCCATTACGACCAGGTAGATCCCGGGCGTTTGAAAAATCAAAAAACACCTCTGGCTCCCGTATATGATCATGCACAGGTGGTGTACATAACGGGAGCGGTTATCTTTGCCAATACGCAAAGCATTACCGACATGGCAGAGCACCTGATCGACAAATCTGCCGTTCTGTTTTCTATGCGGGGCGCTTCCTATATGGATATTTCCGGTGCGCAGGTGTTTTTAGAGCTGCTGCAGGAGCTTCGAAAAAGAGAAATCCCGGTCTGTATCTGCGGTGTGTCCGATGGCGTAAAGGAAATGATGGAGCGCAGCGGTATTGTAAGCTGCATTGGTGCGGAAAACTTTTACTGGAGCGTGGAACGTGCGCTCAAGCATTGAATCTGATAGAAAAAGAAGCTGCTTTATGCAGCTTCTTTTTTACATTTTGTAAAACGATAGTAGGGATTCTGGGGCGTAAGTAAACAATCCCTCCGACACGATCGCTTCGCTTGGCCATGCCACCTCCCCTTGCACAGGGGAGGCTCTGGGGTTTGTAGGAAGCTGCGGTATACCGCCCCCAGAAGATTTGATCTGTGTACTTTAGCACAATAGCAAAAGGCTCCCATGTGAGGACCTGCTACGCAGTTCCATAGGGAGC
>CATLAS010000148.1 GCA_949878535.1 uncultured Eubacteriales bacterium
ACTGATAATGTCGATATCTGAATAAATGGCAACGCCGAAGGTGGCAGCAAACAGTCCCATTCCGGAAACTACAATCGATGGAATAGAAGCTGCAAGGGCGGTGGAAACACTGCGTTTTTTGCTATTGCCGGCTATACGTTCCGATTTGTAGCGGGTGGTCATCAGAATTGCATAGTCAACGGTTGCGCCAAGCTGGATCGTACTGATACAAATTGGTGCGATAAAGGGCAGGGACTGACCGAAATAATGGGGCAACCCAAGATTGATGAAAATCGCAAGTTCAATTACTGCAATCAAAATAAAGGGCAGTGAAAAGCTCTTTTCCACCAGTGCAATGATGATAAAGATTGCAATAATAGAAACTGCATTGACGACCTGAAAATCCCGGTCGGTGGTTTCAATCATATCCTTCATGCAGGGTGCTTCACCGATTAGCATGCCGGTTTCATCATATTTTTTTAGGATTGCATTCAGACTGTCGATTTGTGCATTTACGCTGTCGCTTGCAACTTTGTATTCTGAGTTGATGAGAAGCAGTTCCCATTTGTCACTTTCAAGAATCTCCCTGATGCTTTCTGGAAGAATTTCTTCCGGTACGCGGCTGCCGAGAACAGATTCCAGTCCGAGCACATATTTTACGCCGTCAACCTGTTCCATTTCGCCGATCATGTTCCGGACAGATTTGGACGGCACGTTTGCATCTACCAGAATCATGTGTGTGGACGCAATATTGAAATCTTCTGACAGTTTGGAATTGGCTATCACATATTCCATATCTTTGGGCAAGCATTCGCCCATATCGTAATATACTTCATTGTTTGTTTTGTTGTAGCCATACAGTGCAGGTGCAATCAATATTGCGAAAATAAGCAGGAACACAGGAAATACTTTTGCAACGCCGCCTGCAAACTTTGTCATATTAGGGATCAGAGAGCGGTGTTTTGTTTTCTGTAAGGGCTTATCGAATACGAGAATCAGAGCCGGCAAAACAGTTACGCAGCCAATTACCCCGAGAATAACACCCTTTGCCATGACGATTCCCAGGTCACGTCCAAGGGTAAAGGTCATGAAACAAAGCGCCGCAAATCCGGCAACGGTTGTAACGGAGCTTCCTACAACAGATGCGAGCGTTTTTTGAATAGCAGCCGCCATGGCTTCCCTGTGATCCTGAAAGCTCTTTCTTTGTTCGTTATAGCTATGCCACAGGAATATGGAATAGTCCATGGTGACGGCAAGCTGAAGCACGGCGGACAGCGCTTTTGTTATGTAGGAGATTTCACCGAGAAAATAGTTCGAGCCCAGATTCATCAGAATCATCATGCCAATGGAAGCAAGGAATACAAAGGGTACAAGCCAGCTGTCCAGAAACAGTAGCATTGCAACGGTAGCAAGCAGAACGGCAATCCCCACATAAATTGGCTCTTCTTTTTCACACAGATCCTTCAGATCGGTTACAAGCGCCGACATTCCGGATACAAAGCATTGCTTACCTGCAATGGAACGGATTTCACGAATGGCATCCATTGTAATATCAGCCGAGGTGGAGCTGTCGAAAAACACAGCCATCATGGTGGCGTTTTCCGTATTAAATTCATCATACAATGCATCCGGTAAAATCTCTTTCGGAATGGATATATCTGCAAGGGAAGAATACCACAGGACCGTTTCCACATGGTCTACCGTTTCAAATTTTTCAACCAGAGCGGCGACATCTTTGTCCGGCATATCTTCTACTATAATTAGGGAAAAAGCTCCTTTGCCGAAATCTTCCAGCAGTTCGTTTTGTCCCTTTACGGTATCCATATCGTCTGGGAGATAGTCGAGCATATCGTAATTGACTCTTGTTGCGATCATGCCGAGCACCGAGGGAATCATCAGCAGGATGGCAAGGATCAGAATAAGCACGCGGTGTTTTACCACCGCTTTTGAAAAGCGCATTTTATTTAGTCCTCTCTTTCTTCATAGTAGTGAACTTCAATCACGTCAGGCTGTTGATGTTTTATAATCTTGACTGCAGTTATCATTGTACCAATATTTAAAATTCCTTCACATAGCATGGAAATGCCGATCAGCACGGTAAGAACACGGCTGCTTTCACTGGGGCGGACAATCAATGCGATGCCGAAAAGTACGGTAATAATTGCCAGGGCAAGGATCAGCCACCACTCACGGATCCCAAATTTTTTGGAATCCATAGCGATTTGAATTTTAAACAGTCCATCTGCCAAAAAGGAAAGACCAAGTGTGATACAGATAAAGTGCATCAGACTGCCGGGACGCAGCAGCATAATGATGCCTAAAGCAATCATCATAATGCCGAACGCCAAATCATACTGAAAAGCAAGACGATAAAGATCCTTTGAAAAGTATCCTACTAATCGAATTGTACCAAATAGTATCAGGATTGCCCCGCATATGACGCCAACTGCTGATATGGAAAACGCAGGCACAGCGATTAAAAGAATTCCCAATGTGCACAGCAGCGCAGATATGACGATATATCCTATTTTGGCAGTTCTCATGGGAACTATAGAACGCATCAGAAGTTTCTCCTTTCAAATTTTAAATTTCATGATTTTCTTTTTGCATAGTCAGTATAGCGCAAGAGAATACCATGTGAAATGGGCAACCGGCTCCATCTGTCGTAAAATTAGGCAATGGAAGCATAATTGTCTAAATTTCAGGCAACTGGCTGTATTTGTTTAATCATGATTGCAGCAAAGCGCGAGTATAAAAGGTCTTTCCTCTGTGGGGATTGCGTGGCTGCCGTCATGGAATGCAAGCGCAAAAAGACCCTCTTGTGCAAAGGGGGCTTCTGCGGAGCACAAATATAAAAAGGCTCCCTTGTGCAAAGGGAGCTCCCGCAAAGCGGGTGAGGGATTGTTTCTACTATCTTTTTGCATTATCTTCAAATCGGCAGTATTGCTTATACAATCCCTCCGTCGCGGCTGCACCGCGCCACCTCCCTTTGCACAAGGGAGGCTTGAGGTCGGTGAGAAATACGCCGTGTCATCTCCCTTTACTGGGGGGAGGCTTAGATAAATTGGAATGCTGCGCCACCTCCCTTTACTGGGGATGCTTTTCATATAGCGAAAATTTACGGATTTTCCCTGCAGCGTTTGATCATTTCATCTGCCATACCGCTGCAAAGCGTGAGAATATGCTTTAATTTTGTGATTGCATCCTCATTCATACCTGTATTTATCCAGTCTATGGACAAACCGAACAATTCGCACTTAATGAACAATATAATCGTTTCTCTGTCTTCTTTATCAATGGTTTCATTGCTGAAAACTGTATCAAAATATGTTGCAATTATATATTCGCAAATACGCATAAGGTATTGTTCATAAATATTGCGATTGATAGAATTGCATATGTGCAGCACTGCTTTTTTATTGTCCAAAGTGAAACGGAAAGCCGCTTCTACTGCTTCATCAATAGAAGCAATGCTGGGATACTTTTGTATCAGCGCAGTTGCGGCATCCATGACAATTTCTTCCACTAAGGATGGAATATCCTGAAAGTGATAATAAAATGAATTCCGGTTTATTCCGCATTCTTCAACGATTTCTCTAACG
>CATLAS010000149.1 GCA_949878535.1 uncultured Eubacteriales bacterium
ACGGCGCACATCCGACAAAACCCCCCCTTGTGCAAAGGGGGGGGGCACAGCTTTGCTGTGACGGGGGGATTGTTTAAGTAATACAGTCGATTTGCAAATTTCAAAATTATAGCATTGACAATCCCTCCGCGTTTTGCTGCGCAAAACCAACCTCCCTTTACTGAGGGGAGGCATAAGTTGGGATGAGAACAATGCCCCGTCAGGATCGCTACGCACCGCTTACGCTTGGGCATGCCACCTCCTTTTGCTGGGAGGAGGCTTATATAGTTTGTAATGCTATTTGCAATAATAAGCGCCCGTCTATGACGGGCGCTTTCCTTTATTCTTCTTCCGCGTGCGCCTTGGCGTCCGCTATAATTTTTTGCGCTTCTGCGCCCGGTACTTCTTCATATCGTACAAATCGGTATGTGTACGCACCGCGTCCTTGCGTCATAGCCCGCAAAACGATTGTATAATCCTGCATTTCTGCCTGAGGTGCTTCCGCTTCCACAACCGTGCAGCCGGGGCGGTTTTCATCCGGGTTCATGCCCATGACCCGTCCACGTCGTTTGTTCAGATCTCCCATAACGTCGCCCACCATAGAATCGGGAACGGAGATTTTCAATTCACCCACCGGCTCCAATAATACAGGACTTGCCTGAGGCAACCCGTTTTTATATGCAAGTTTTGCGGCAAGTTTGAAGGAAATTTCGTTGGAATCCACTGCATGGTAGGATCCGTCAAACAAATCTGCAGCAAGACCGACTACCGGATACCCTGCCAGCACACCCTTCTGCATCGCTTCCAGCAGTCCCTTTTCTACTGCGGGGTAGAAGCCCTTCGGCACGGTGCCGCCCACAACCGATTGGGTGAAGGTGAGCCCTTCGTCTGTACCAGGTGAAAATGTGATTTTTACGTGTCCGTACTGTCCGGATCCGCCGGATTGCTTTTTGTGCTTGCCTTCTACTTGAACGGATTTTTTAATCGTCTCCCGATAGGGGATTTTAGGATCTGTGTAAATAACCTTTGTACCGTACCGATTTTTCAGTCGTGCACGTGCCACATCCAAATGAATATCTGATATGCCGGACAGGGTAAGTTGCTTGGTTTCCGCGTTATTTACGTACCGCAGGGTGGGATCTTCCTCCAGCAGTCGTGCAATGCCAGTGGAAATTTTATCTTCATCTCCTTTGGCAGCTGCGGACAGCGCTTTGGTCATATACGGTTCCGGGAAAACAGTACCCTGATATTGAACCGGTGTTTTGCAGTACAGGGTATCATTGGTGGCTGTGTCGGATAGCTTGGACAGCATGCCGATGTCACCGCAGCAAAGGACATCCGCTTCCGTTTGCTTCTTACCCCGCAAAGTGTAAATATGTGCCGCTTTTTCTACCGCGCCGGTGCGGGCATTGGTTAGAGAAGCGTCTTTTTTCAGCGTTCCGCTCATCACCTTGAATAGAGACATTTTACCGAACTGATCGGCAACCGTTTTGAATATAAAAATCGAGCAATCCCCGTCCGGATTGATTTCGTAAGGCTTGATTTCTCCCGCATCCACAATCCGTTCCGTTTTCTTGGCGGTGACTCGGGGGAAGGAGTCCTTGATGGAGGTCATCAGCGCCCGCACGCCCCACAGCTTGGTAACAGATCCGCTATATACAGGCACGATACTGCCGGAGATAATTCCTTCATGCAGCGCCTCTGCTGCTTCCTCTTTTGTAATTTCCTCTTCTGCAAAGAATTTTTCCATGAGCACATCGCTGGTTTCAGCAATTGCCTCATTGAACTGCTGGCTGTACTGATCTACAACAGCAGACAGCGCCTCATCCATAGGCATTTCCGTTCGTTTTCCCCGTTCGTCGTAGGTATATGCCATGCGTTCCACCAGATTGACAAATACCATTTCGCCGTCCCGCTTCGTGGGAATCAGTACTGGACAAACGCGGATTCCAAAGGTTTCCCGCAGCTGATTGAACACACGGGCAAAATCTGCTTCCGGATCGTCAAATTTGTTCAGGAAAAATACCCGGGGAAGCTTTTCCCGGCAGGCGTATTCCCAGGCAAGTTCTGTGCCCACTTCCAGTCCGGATTTGCCGTCCACTAAAATAACAGCTGCATCCGCGGCACGAATGCCTTCCAGTTCTTCGCCGATAAAGTCGGGATATCCTGGCGTGTCCAGAAGATTGATTTTTATATCATGATATATAAAATTGGCTGTAGAAAGAGAAACCGAATAATGACGGGTAGTTTCTTCAGGGTCGTAGTCTGTTACGGTATTTCCATCTGTAACTTTTCCCATTCGATCGATGGCTCCTGCGCAGAAAAGCATGGCTTCTGAAAGAGAGGTTTTTCCGCTGCTGCCATGTCCCAGCAAGCAGACGTTTCGGATGTTTTTTGTAGTGATCTCGGGCATAATGCACTGTGCTCCTTTTCTATAGTTTCATGCATATCAGCATAAACAAGGAGGATTTTACAAATCTTTGTATTTGCTGAATAAAAACCAATTGAGATTTGATGCAATCCTTATACATATTATACAACAATTGAAACCGTTATGCAAGAAACGCTTTGTAGAATCATGCGATTGATTTTTGTTAATAATGCATAAAATTATTGAATTTTAATCAATTTTGTAATGGAATATGCCAATAGGAAGCACCCTGGAAAGGTGGTAATCCAGGCAAGGATCACCTGTAGAATCACTTTTTTGTCCGTGCTTTGACCGGCTCCTCCGGCGGCGGAAGCCATCGCCGTCATTTTCACATGGGTGGTACTTACCGGAAGCCCAGCAAGGGTCATGGCAAAAAGGGATACAGCGGAACCAATGTCTGCACAGGCGGCGGAAAAAGCGTCCACATCTGCCATGTCACACCCCATTTTTTGTACGATACGCCTGCCGCCGAACAGCGTGCCGCAAAGCATCAGCAGAGCGCAGCAAAACACGGCGGTACGGCTTCTGGTAAGCAGTCCTGCCGCTCCCATCAGTCCCAGAAATTTTTGTCCGTCTTGTGCACCGTGGAGAAACGCCGTTCCGGCACAGCCAAGTACAGTCGCTTTTTTCCAGGAATACTTTTCCCTTCGGGAGCGGAGCAGGCGGGCAGTGAATGCTCCCCCCAGCCCGCCGCCTAAAATAGATAGTATAAGTCCTGCGGCAACCTTGATCCATTGAATACCGTCCGGTGCGGGCGCACCAAGCGCCATAGACGCGCCTGCCAGCGCAGCAAACAGACCGTGGCTTTCGCTGGTGGGGATTCCGAAAATCCAGGCGGCGCCCGACCAGAGTACTACAGCGATTAGAGAGGCGGCAACCGCCGTCCCGCCGGCTCCATCGGGAAAGTGCGCCAGTCCGGACACTGTTTCGTATACGCCGGGAAACAGGATGGAGAATGTCAGCATCCCCAGCAGATTCATGCAGGCTGCAAGCAGGGCAGCGCGGGACAGCTTCATTGCTCCGCACGCAACAGGACCGGTCAGCGCATTGGCAGCATCGGTAGCTCCGTTGATAAAAACTGCCGCTGAAAAAGCGAGAAAAATAAAAAACACAGGATACTCCAATCTTTGCCGCAGTTGACAA
>CATLAS010000150.1 GCA_949878535.1 uncultured Eubacteriales bacterium
CAAAGGGGGCTGTCAGCTAAGCGCAGCGATGCTGACTGGGGGATTGTGATACGATCATTTTGGAGGGCTATAAGTCGGCGGCAAGTACAGACAATCCCTCCGACACGACTTGCGCCGCGCCATCTTCTTTGGCTGGAGAAGTCTTGGAAAGTATGCGGAAGCCATATAATTTCAATCCATGCGCTGGTCGCCCCAGAAGAACAGTGCAACTGTGCCGGGACCTGTGTGGCTGCCGATCGTTGTGCCAACACTGTAAATCTGAACAGGGCCGTCCAGAAGCGGAAACCGCTTTTCAATTAGCTCTGCTACGGCTTTGGCGTCGTCCATACATGCAGAATTTGAGATAAAGCATTTCCCGTTATAGCCCAGCCCGCCACGGGCGTGCTCTTCCATCTTTTTTACAATTTCCTGAATGACGCTGCTTTTTCCACGTATTTTGTGCCGAGGAATCAAACGTCCGCGATTATCCATGTTTAGCAGGGGACAGATTTTCAGCATAGTACCAAACCAGCCTGCCGCTTTGGAGATGCGTCCACCTTTCACATAAAACGTAAGATCTGTGGAAAAGAACCAGTGGTGCAGCTCCAGCCGATGATCCTGTGCCCATTGATACAATGTATCAATGTCCATACCCTCGTCTCGCAGATCTGCAAGATGATCCATAAGCAGCCCATAACCGGAGGATGCACCAAGAGAGTCTACAACATAAATTTTCCGATCCGGATATTTTTCTTGTAGTTCTTTTTGGGCAACGACTGCGGAATTGTATACTCCAGAAATGCCTGTAGACAGGGTAATATGCAGGATATCCAGTCCCTGCTCCAGAAACGGGGTGAAATATTCGATAAATTCATCTGCATTGATCTGGGAGGTTTTGGTTTCGGCGCCGTTTTCCATGGCTTTGTAAAACGCATCAAAGGAAAGAGATTTTCCGAGATCATCATCGTATGCTTTCCCGTCCAGAAAATAGTGAAAGCAGATATAATGGATGTCTCGCGCGGTGAAATGTTCCTCGCTGAGGTCTGCTGTGGAACAACAGCTTAAAATGTAGTCTGCCATAATCATACCTTTCCGGGCACTTGTGCCATCACATATAAAATTCCAATGTTCATATAAATTTCATATTTGCTGTGCTTAGTATACCATAAAAATGAAAAATAAACAACGCATATTGAAAAAAGTCCGCATGTAAAAAGACACTTGACCTGCATCGAAATAAATAGTATAATAAATATATATGTCAACTTTGCAATAATTGTCTGAATCGGCGCAGGCGGCGAAGGTCGCTTTCTTTAACAGATAAAGAAAGGCATGGTCGAGAATATGAAAAATAAATTTATAACGGTTCTTCTTGTTGTGGCGGTATTTATTCCGTCTATCGTTTCAGTTATTTATTTTAACAAAGTAAACGGCGGCGTGGCAGATACACACAACACAGTGTCAATGACAGTGAAGGATGTTGCCGGCAGCACGTTTGTATTTAACAGAAGCGACGGGGAAAAAGCGACAGATATGATTGCATTTTTCCTGAGCATGAACGCAAACGCCACGGAAATTGCCAGCCTTCCTTCTACGATTGCAGAAAATGATTTTTATCAGGTGACAATCAGCACGGCTGTAAAGGATGCAGGGTATAAGTATTATTTCACGCTAATCAGTGCGGACTGCTATTTTATGGACGGCGATGGCAAAGTATATCAGATTGCGGAAAAAGACGCACAGCAGTTTTTGGAAAGCAGCTATGCTGCCAGCTTGTACGAGTTCGGTGCGCCGCCGGTGCTTTCCCTTGGAACCAGTCAGGCCAAACCGGCATCATCTGTTTGGAGCTTTCAGAACAGCACAGGGGAATTTACGCAGGCTGATACATCATTTTCCGTTACAAGTGAAACGGAGAGTTACGCTTTAGAGGGCGGGCTGGTGATGAATTTCTCCATTCAGCCGGACTATTTTGGCGTGAAGATTACGGATCAGAGCACCAATGCGGTTGTGTTTGACGATTTGTATGAAAATATTTCTGCGTTGACAGTGTCTGATTCCATGAAGGTGCGTGCAGAGGTTTCCGCCAAATGGTATGAGGATGCGGAACGCAGCTATTACGGTGAACAGACTTATACTTTTGATGCTCAGCTCAGCGCTCCCGCAGAATTTTATGCAGGAACCACTACCTTGCAGATTGGCGAATTTATCTGTGTGACGGGTATTAACGTGAATAGCCCAGAAAACATTGCATTTACCAGTGAACCGGCAATCAATTATACTCTTACATTTTTTAAAGATGGGGATTCAAGTACAGTGCATGCGTTGATTCCTTTTAACTGGGATCTTGCAGCGGGAAGCTATGCGTTGAACTTTACATATGGCGGTGCATCCCAGCAAATCAATATTACGCTGAATCAGCGGACAAATGCCTTCCGTGAGAGAACGATCAATATTGACAAAAATGTTGTAGCAACATATGGGTCAGATGCGTCCATTGAGCGCTGCAATACAGAACTGGGGGCGATTGCCAAAAAGTCTTCAGCGACCCAATATTGGCAAGGCAGTTTCCTGCCCGGTGCAGATGAAAGCGCATTGAAGAATGGATTCGGGCACACCATGAAAGTGTCCGGCGGCAGTATGCAGTATCGGCATACCGGTATAGATTATGCGCTGCCAGGGGATACACAAATTCAGGCGGTCAATGCTGGCGAGGTTTTATATGCAGGATACCTGGACTATAGCGGATATACTGTAGTGATTGAACATGGATACGGGCTGAAAAGCTGGTACTGCCATATGAACAGTGCATCTGTTGCTGTAGGCGATAAGGTTGAGAAAGGCGCGGCAATCGGTGTTGCGGGGTCTTCCGGCTTTGCAGCGGAAACTGGGGTGCATATCGGATTGACGGTATTCGATGTGCCGGTTTGCCAGTATTCGTTGTGGGACAGCGGTACAAATAAGGGAATTCCTGTATATATAGCAGAATGATTTTGAAAGTCTCCCTTTGATAAAAGGGAGACTTTTGATTGTGAGGACCCACTACGTGGCTTGATAGGGAACTGCCGCATAGCACCAGTAAAAAGGCTGAAAGCTCCCACAATAGCGGGTGAGGGATTGTTCTGCTATCATTTTGCAGATTTTGCCAATTGTCAGCATGATGTATACAGTCCCTCCATCAGGATCGCTACGCTTGGGCGTGCCACCTTCTTTTACACAAGGGAGACGTGCAAAGTTTGAAGTTACTGCGGCATGCCACCTTCCTTTTATACAAAGGAAGTTTGTAAAGTTTGATGTAGCTTGTGTGGCTGGGGAAACAAAAATCTGGATAAAGGCGCCCTTGTGCAGGAGTTTGTGAAGCGAACCCCTGTGGCATGTCGCGGAGCATAAGTATAAAAAGGCGCCCTTGTGCGGGGGGCGTGAAGCGAACCCCTGGGCATGTCGCGGAGCATAAGTATAAAAAGGCGCCCTTGTGCGGGGGGCGATAAGCGAACCCCTGGGCATGTCTCGTAGCAAAAGAATAAAAAGGCACCATAGAGACGAGGGAGAGAAC
>CATLAS010000151.1 GCA_949878535.1 uncultured Eubacteriales bacterium
CAACCCCTCCGTCAACTTCGCTACGCTTAGTTGACACCTCCCCTTGCACAGGGGAGGCTTAAACTGGAATAAGACAATCCCTCAGTCGCTGCGCGACAGCTCCCTTTGCACAAGGGAGCCTTTTTTGTTTGTGCTGATTTTTAGTAATGTTTTTCATTTCTAATACCTACACTCACAAAGTAGTACCACACAGGTCTGCACAGGCCTAAGCCTCCCTTGTGCAAAGGGAGGTGGGTTTTGCGTAGCAAAACTCGGAGGGATTGTCCTACTATCACTTGCCCCCCCATAAGAACCTTTTGTTTTGCCGGAAATGGAAAAAACTATTTACAAATCCCACATTTTGCAGTAAAATATATAAAAGTATGAGAATCAATGCTTTCACCGTTTTCCAGTAACGGAAGAGCACATTAACCAAAGAAAGGTATATCCCAATTATGAGCGTAGCATTTAAACGCGTGCTTCTAAAGCTGTCCGGCGAAGCCCTTGCTGCAAAGGATGGCGTAATCAATTACGAATATATTCAGCAAATCGGCGGTGTAGTCGGCCGCTGCATGCAGGAAGGCGCACAAGTCGCAATCGTTGTGGGCGCAGGCAATATCTGGCGTGGACGGCAGGGGTTTGATATGAACCGTGTCCGCGCAGACCACATGGGCATGCTGGCAACCGCAATCAACGCCCTTGCTATTCAGGACGCATTTTTGTCCGTAGGCGTAGACACAGTCGCCATGACTGCAAACCCCATGCCCGCCTTCGCAGAGCTTTACACCCAGCGGGACGCAATCCGTGCGTTGGAATCCGGCAAAGCTGTTGTGCTGGGCTGCGGCACTGGCAATCCCTTTTTCTCCACCGACACCGGCGCAGTGCTCCGGGCTGTGGAAATTGAAGCCGATGTGGTTTTGATGGCAAAGAACATTGACGGCGTATATACCGCAGATCCCAAGAAAGATCCCGACGCAAAGCGGTTGGACGAAACCACATATGACTACATTCTATCCAATCATCTGGGTGTAATCGACATGACCGCGGCAAGTCTTGCAATGGACAACGATCTGCCCCTGTATCTGTTCGGACTGGACAATGCGGAAAACATCTATCGCGTCATAAAAGGCGAAAAGATGGGGACGATTGTAAATAACGGAACAAAGTAAGCATAAATCTGAAAAAATAGAAAATTTAAGAAAAGGAATGGGAATGAACGATGAAATTAGACAACAAGCCTTTTGAAGAAAAAATGAAGAAAACCATCGCCGTATATGAAAGTCAGCTGGACTCCGTTCGGGCAGGCAGAGCAAATGTTGCAGTGCTCAACGGCATTGATGTGGAATATTACGGCACGCCCACTGCAATCAATCAAATGGCAGAAGTAAAAGTAACCGATGCACGCACCATCTGCATCACTCCCTGGGATGCTACCACGGTGAAAAGCATTGAAAAGGCGCTTCTTGCTTCTGAACTGGGCATCACACCTCAGTCTGACGGCAAGGTGATTCGCCTGCTGTTCCCCCAGCTTACGGAAGAACGGCGTAAGGAAATGACCAAGCAGGTTGCAAAAATGGGAGAGGATACCAAAGTATCCGTCCGCAACATTCGCAGAGATGCAATCGACAAAGCAAAAGAACTGAAGAAGAGCGGCGATATGACAGAGGATGAACAGAAACAGTCCGAAAAAGCAATTCAAGACCTTACAGACAAATATATTAAGGAAGTGGACGCAGTAACCGCAAAGAAAAACGCGGAGATCATGGATATCTGATCCGGCGGATACAACCTCCCCCGACGCCGCGGAGATCCGGGGCGTCGGGGGATTCTTGTTGCAGGATATTCTCACCACCAAAAAGGAGACAGCCGGAATATATTCCGGCAGACAACATATGTTTTTCAAAAAGAAAAATTTTGCCGCCGACATAATGTCCGCTGATATCAATAAAGTTGTAAAGGACACGGGGCTTACACATATCGCCTTCATTATGGACGGCAACGGCAGATGGGCAACCGCAAAGGGACTCCCCCGGGAGGCAGGACACAGCGTCGGCGTAAAAACCTTTAAAAAGACCGTATCCCGATGCAGGGATTACGGAATCAAAACTGTCACCACATATGCGTTTTCCACAGAAAACTGGAAGCGGCCGGAAAACGAAATCCGGGAAATTATGCGGCTGCTGGACACATATATAAAAGAAGCGGAAGACGACAACGAGAAAAACCGGATCCGTTATATTTTTCTTGGAGACAAATCCCGACTGGATCCCCGGCTTTCTGAAAAGTGCAGTTATTTGGAAAATCTGACCTGGGACAATCCGCTCACACTGAATATTGCCTTGAACTACGGTGGCAGAAGTGAAATCACCCAGGCATGCAACGCACTGATCGCAAAGGGCAATGCTGTCACAGAAGAAGATATCTCCGACATGCTGTATACGCGGGAAAGTCCGGATCCGGATCTGATTGTGCGCACCGGCGGCGAATACAGGCTGTCGAACTTCCTGTTGTGGCAAGCCGCCTATGCGGAACTGTATTTCACCGACTGCCTATGGCCAGACTATGACGACATAGAACTGAGGCGGGCAATTCTGGAATTTTCCAAAAGAAAGCGCCGCTTCGGAGGCGTATAATTCTAAGTAATAAAAGAAAGCATGAGAATAAAAAATGGTTAAACGTATTATCACCGGCGTGGTTGCTGCGGCGCTTTTGGCCGCGGTGTGTATATTCGCCAATTCTATTGTTTTTTCTGTTGCCTTCGGTCTTTTAGCGCTGCTGGGCGTTTATGAAATGCTGGGCTGCATCGGCGCGCGGCGCAATTTTGCAATTGCTTTGTGTTCCTACGCTATGACAATCATCGCGGTCGTGCTGGTGCATACTGTCAGCCGCCATTCCCTGTACATTACCGCATATGCAGGAACGCTGTTCTGCGTATTGCTGATTCTGTTTGCATCGGCTGTATTTTCCGACGGACGCGTATCTGTAGATAAAGTATGCATTGCATTCACCACCTGCGCATACATAATTACCGGATTTATTTCTATCATCCTGCTGCGGGATATGCATATGGGAAAATACGTGTATCTTCTGGCGTTTATCGGTCCCTGGGTATCTGACACCTTTGCATATTTCACCGGTATGCTCCTTGGAAAGCATAAGCTGATTCCCGCCGTCAGTCCGAAAAAGACAGTAGAAGGAAGTCTCGGCGGCATATTGTTCTGCATTATTGGCTGTATTGTTTATGGATATGTCGTCAAAGCCGTCACCGGCGGTGAAACTCAGTTCCATATTGTATTCTTAGCCCTACTGGGACTGATTATTTCTGTGGTGTCCCAAATCGGAGATTTGATTTTCTCCCTAATCAAACGGCGGTACGATATCAAAGACTACGGCTTTATTTTCCCCTATATTGACCCGTATTTCACTCTGGGCTTGCGCTATCTCGGAACGTTTTTGCGTCCAGCCGTATTTCTGTCCCCAGGATTTCAGCGTGGTGGCAGATACGCCCGTAGCCTCGGCAACGGCGGCATAAC
>CATLAS010000152.1 GCA_949878535.1 uncultured Eubacteriales bacterium
CACCTCCCTTTACACAAGGGAGGCTATAACGCAAGATAAGGGCTAACGGTGAGCCACCTCCTTTTACACAGAGGAGGCAATTCGTAAGATGAGGACTTACGGCGAGCACCGCCGAAATGGTTATCTGTTATGCCACTCGCCTGGGAGACCTGATCTTATAATGTGGTGCAATCCAAAAGCAGCGCTGCAAGTGTACACTTGCAGCGCTGCTTTTGGATAAATCAGATTCATACCGTCGGATCACATGGGAGTACCGCCGGCTATGTCTACGTATAAGGAGGTTTATTTTTCAACTACCCGGTCATATACAATATAACTGTAGATTTCTGTGACGCCGTTGCCGGTTACTGTAACGGTGGCGTATCCGGCAGATTGAAATTGAAGCAAGCCGTTTTCGCTCACTTGAATGATTTTTTCGTCACTGGATTTGAAAGAATCGGCTTTTATAGTAGGCTGCAGCATATATGCTGTATTTACCTGATGGATTTGTGGCCCCGTGGCATTGGCGTTCGCACTGCTCCCCTCTGGTAGGACGACAATGATTATAGCAGATGTGCGTTCTTCCGCAGCAGATTTTGCCATGATCATAACAGTACCCGCACTTTTGGCTGTAATATTTCCATTTTTATCAACAGACGCCACATCGGGCTTGGCGGACCGATATTCAGCATCGTTCCACAGGCGTTTGAAAGAATAGCTTTCGCCAATATCCATGGTTTTGCCGCTAATGACAGTTACGGTTTTATAGTCCTCATCTGTAATGTGCGTTTTGACCTGTTCCTCATAAGCATCAGGATCATCATTTACTTCGGATTTCGTTTTTCTGCAGCCGGATACAGAGAAAAGAGTGGCAAAAACAAGCAGCAGTGCAAGAAATTTTTTCATGGCAGTGTTCCTTCCTTTTGTTTTATATTTTCATAGTTTTTCTAATCAAGGGATTCTCCGTTCAACAATTTTTGCAGTTGTGTCTCGTCTATTACCGGGATGCCTAGTTGATTTGCTCGATCCAGTTTGGAGCCTGCCGCTTCCCCTGCAACCACATAAGAAGTTTTGGCTGACACACTTCCTGTAACTTTAGCGCCCAGCAGTTTTAGCTTTTCGCCAGCTTCTGTCCTGGTCATAGTGGAAAGTGTGCCGGTCAATACGAAAGTGAGTCCGGCAAGGGAGTCGGAAGCGGATGCAGTTTGCTCTGCCTGCATCATGACACCAGAATCCGCCAATCGCGCAATCAGCTGCTTTGTTTCAGACAATGAGAAAAAGTCAATTACGGATTGTGCCATGATTTCTCCAATGTCTTCTATTTCACAGAGTGCGTCGATGTCTGCCGTAAACAATGCATCAATACTGCCGAATTTTTTCAGAATTGCTTCCGATGCGGCAATGCCAATGTGATGAATGCCCAGCCCAAACAAAAGCCGCGCCGGACCGGCATTTTTGGATCGCTCAATGGCAGCGGTCAGATTGGCAGCAGACAGCTCTCCCATTCTGGGAAGTGCTGCAAGCTGCTGCGGGGTTAATGTATAAATATCTGCGGCGCTTTGTATCAGATTATTTTCAATCAACAGGTGGACAATTTGCGGCCCCATTCCATCAATTCCCATCGCTCCTTTGGATGCGAAATGGATCAGCCTGCGTTCTAATTGTGCAGGACAATCCACATTGATGCAGCGTGCCGCGCCCGACTCTGCTATGATTTCGTTCTCCTCATTGAGTTCCTGCGCATCGTAAACGATTTTTTCACCGCAGGAGGGGCAGTATTCGGGAAATTGGAAAACCTGCTCATCGCCGCATCGCCGGTGAGTTACACTTCCCACGATTTCCGGAATAATGTCTCCGGCTTTGCGGACGATTACCGTGTCTCCAATACGGATATCTCGCTGCCGTATAATATCGATATTATGAAGTGTTGCTCTGGATACGGTGGTGCCTGCCAGCTGTACTGGTTCCAATACAGCATTCGGTGTCAGCACACCGGTGCGACCCACCTGAATCGCAATATCCAACAATTTTGTTTCCTTTTCTTCTGGCGGGTATTTATAGGCTGCTGCCCATTTTGGTGTACTGCTGGTTTCCCCCAGCAATGCACGCTGACGCAGTGCGTCTATTTTGATGACAGCTCCGTCAATCCCACATGGGAGGGTATCGCGGTTTTGCCCAAGCTTTTCAATGGCGGAAAGAATTTCCGCATCCTTTCCGGTAGTGCACAAAAGATCTATTGTGTGAAATCCAAGTGCGCGGATGCGTTCTATGGTTTCCCTGTGGGATTTGGGAGCATGACCGTCTTCATACAGGCTGCCTGCTTGAAAATTAAAAATGTATATATCCAGTTTGCGCTGCGCAGTTTCTTCTGGATTTAACCGGCGCAGGGAACCTGCTGCCGCGTTGCGGGGATTTGCCCAAAGTTTTTCACCGGCGGCTTCTTTTTCAGCATTCAGTGCTTCAAACACATCTTGCGGCATATATACCTCGCCTCGTACAGTCAAGGTAAGAGGGGCTGGAAGCTGCTGCGGAACAGACGCAATCGTTTTGATATTGGCTGTCACATCCTCTCCGGTTATTCCATCTCCACGGGTCGCACCCAATACAAGGATGCCGTTTTCATAGGAAAGGCTGACAGATAAACCATCAATCTTGGGTTCTACTGTAAACAGAATTTCTTCATGGATGTCCGCTAACTGCTGCCGTGTTTTCTCTAAAAAAGCGGATAATTCTTCAAAAGAAAATACATCTGAAAGCGAGTCCATTTTTACGGAATGGGTTACTTTTTTCAGCCGTTCGCTTGCTCGTCCCCCGACTTTATGAGTTGGAGAGGAGGGGCTATCCAGTTCCGGGAATTCTGTTTCTAGTTCCTGCAAACTGCGGAACAGCATATCATAATCAAAGTCGGAAATTTCCGGTTGATCTTGTTCATAGTACAATTTGGAATGGCGTCGGATTTCTTTGCGCAGACGGGCGATCTCCCGCTTTGCAGTTTTTAGCTCCATATTTTAAATCCATGTCTTTCTGGGAATTTATGCTGATGCTTTTTTATTTTATGCAGATTATGTTTTTTTAATCTGTTGGGTTATTCGGCTTTCTTGGCGGGGTGTACGTTCAATCTGATTTGTGCTCCTACGGCAAAAGGGAATATGTACAAAGGTCCGTTCCACATTCCACGGATGCTTTTGAAATGTAATCTTTTATGTGAGGAAATTCTTTCAGGGCTATGATAAACAACAAGAAATACTATCCCTGGATCGTTGTCGCCCTGCTTTGGGGTGTGGCTTTGTTAAACTACATGGACAGACAGATGCTTTCGACCATGAAGTCTGCCATGATGATCGATATTACCGAACTGGAATCTGCCACGAACTTCGGGCGCCTGATGGCGGTGTTCTTATGGATATACGGCCTGATGAGCCCGGGTGCCGGCATGATCGCCGACCGGATCAACCGGAAATGGCTGATCGTGGGCAGTCTCTTCGTCTGGTCGTTCGTAACGCTGATGATGGGATATTCGACCGATTTC
>CATLAS010000153.1 GCA_949878535.1 uncultured Eubacteriales bacterium
CCCCAGTCAATTTCATTGACAGCCCCCTTTGCACCAGGGGGCCTTACACAAGGTTCAAGCCTCCCATATGAGGGATTGGCTGCGTGTCTCCATAGAGAGGTGGCATGACGTAGACTCTTGCAAAGCTTCAATAGCCTCCCATGTAAAGATCCGCTGTGCGGCGTAGTTTCCCACCGACCTCATTAGCCTCCCTTGTGCAAAGGGAGGTGTCACAGCCAAGCGTAGCGATTGTGTCGGAGGGATTGTATGAGTAATACTGTCGATTTACTGATTTTGCAAAATGATAGAAACCAATCCCTCAGTCGCTTCGCGACAGCTCCCTTTACACAAGGGAGCCATATAAAAGAATTGGGGTGTTTCATGACAACTCCCTTTAGGGGGGCCATATGAAGTTTGTGTTCCGCGGCAAATTCCTTTATTGCGGTGACACTGCGCTTATTATATCATAAAAGCAAACGCGTCAGCGTTTGGACACGGCACAGCCGCGATTGATGCGTAAGCAGCAACTTTTAGTCATCAATAGCTGCTTGCAGCTATTATATCATGATTTTTGATTGCATGCAGTGCAATTTTGCCGTGAAAACGGCTAACAGCGGCATAGCCGCTGCAAATCAGTCATCAATAGCATTATATCATGAACAAAATATGAAAACAAGATTTTTTTCATTTTCTATTGACAAATTCATACAGAGAGAATATAATGAACACATGAACAGTTATTCATATGTTTGGAGGGAGGAGAAAATATGGGTGAAAGCGAAAGCTTGGAAGTGCATCAGGATGATTTTGCTGCGGTGCAGCAGCGACTGCCAGATGAGGAAGTGCTGTATGATCTTGCAGAGTTGTATAAGATTTTCGGGGATACTACACGGGTGAAGCTGTTGTGCATTCTTTTTGAAGGAGAGATGTGCGTGCAGCATTTGGCGCAGCTTTTGCAGGTGTCCCAGTCGGCAGTGTCCCATCAGCTTCGGATTCTGAAAGGCGCAAGACTGGTGAAGTACAGACGGGACGGAAAAACAGTGTATTACACTTTGGCAGACGATCATGTTCGGGAGATTATCGGCTGCGGGATGGAACATATTACAGAATAGGGAGGATATATACAATGATTAAAACATTTAAACTTACAGAATTGGATTGCCCGGTTTGTGCAAATAAAATGCAGGAGGCTGTGGCAAAAATTGAAGGGGTAAGTCAGGCAAGGGTGGATTTTTTAGCAACAAAGTTGACCATTGAGGTACAGGAACAGAACCTTACAAAAATTGTAAAGCAGATTGGTAAGGCAGTGCGCAAGGTGGAGCCGGATTGTGAGATTATAGAGATATAGGCAGGAGGGGAAAGATGCGGTTTACACGTTCACAAAAAAGGCGGTTGTTTTCCATTATATCAGGAACTGCGTTCTTTATTTTTGGCTGTGTATTTTCACTGCTTCATTTGGAAATTGCAGGGGCGGTTTCGTTTATTGCGGCAGGCCTTGCCGCCGGATTCATGTGTGTGATACAGGCGGTGCGGGGAATTGCTTCTAAGGACTTTTTTGATGAAAACATGCTGATGACCATAGCAGCAGTCGGCGCAGTGCTGCTGGGAGAATATCCCGAATGCGCGGCAATTATGATTTTGTATCAGGTGGGTGAACTGTTTCAGTCCATTGCGGTACGAAAATCTCGCCGTGCAATCAGCGAACTGAGCAACCTGTGCCCGGATACAGCGGAGGTTCTCCAGTTGGACGGCGCTTTTGCAGAGGTACCGTCTGCACAGCTTGTACCGGAAGACATCATCCGGATTGCACCCGGTGGGCGGATTCCTGCAGACTGTGTTATTGTATCGGGCTGCACTGCAATAGATACCTCCCCTGTTACCGGAGAGAGCGTGCCCAGAGACGCAGCACCCGGAGAAACGATATATTCCGGATGCCTCAACAAAAGTGGGGTGATTCAGGCGAAGGTGCTGCGTCCTGCGCAGGATAGTGCGGCAGGGCGGATTATGAAGCTGACAGAAACTGCCGGGGAACGAAAAACAAGATCCGAGGCTTTTATCACACGGTTCGCAAAGGTTTATACGCCGGCGGTTACAGGCCTTGCCGCGGTAATTGCGTTTTTAATTCCGTTGGTGATTTGGCTTGCTGTCGGTACGCCTTATGGAGAACTTTTTCCGGAATGGGGCAGACGTGCACTGTCTATGTTGGTTATTTCCTGTCCCTGCGCGTTGGTGATTTCCGTGCCGCTGGGGTATTTCTGCGGTCTTGGAAATGCATCCAAAAACGGAGTGCTGATTAAGGGAAGTGCTTTTATTGACACGATGGCAGGGATCGATACTGCTGTATTTGATAAAACCGGCACGCTTACGATGGGGACATTAACTGTGGAAAGTATAGACACACAGGGGGCGTTTACAAAAGGTGAGATTCTTTCCCTTGCAGCGACAGCCGAACGGCATTCCACACATCCGATTGCAAAGGCGATTTGCAGTGCTGCGGGAAATGCCGTCTTGGAACCAGTATCGGTGCAGGAGATTGCTGGAACTGGCGTGGAAGCAGTGCTTGCGGACGGGCGTACCGTTCGGGTAGGACGTCCCCAGTCTGATGCTGGTGACACAACTGCTGTGCAGGTTTGGATAGACGGATGTTCTGCAGGCATTATTTTTCTTGCAGATGTGATTAATCCATCAGCGACGGATGCTTTGCGTCAGCTGAAAGATGGGGGCGTTGCACAAACGGCGATTCTCACAGGAGATAATGCGCGTGCGGCGGAGCGAGTGAAAAATACAGTAGGTGCGGATGTGGTTTATGCTGAGTTGATGCCGGAGGAAAAATACGAAAAAATAGATGCATTGTGTGAGAGCGGCAAAAAGCTGATGTATGTGGGAGACGGAATCAACGATGCGCCGGCGCTGGCACGTGCGGATGTGGGTGTTGCCATTGGTGTGCTGGGCAGTGATGCTGCTGTAGAGACAGCAGATTCAGTGTTGATGGATTCAGACCTGACTCGGCTGGCTTACGGCGTTCGGCTTGCGCGTAAAACCATCGGTGTTGTTCGCGGGAATATAGTGTTTGCACTTGGTACGAAATTGTTGGTATTGGCGTTGGCGTCGCTGGATCTGGTAGGTATGTGGGGTGCTGTTCTTGCTGATGTGGGTGTATCTATTTTGGCGGTGAGCAATTCCATGCGTCTGCTGCGGTACGGAAAAAAGCGGTAATAGAAAATTTTATAAGGTTTACACCAAACAAAAAGGCTCCCTTATGAGGATCTTCTGTGCGGCTCCATAAGGAGGTGGCACGGCGCCTCCTTATCCAACTTAAGCCTCCCTTGTGTAAAGGGAGGTGGGTTTTGCGTAGCAAAACTCGGAGGGATTGTCCATATATACTATCAATTTATAAATCCTGCAAAATGATAGCATAAACAAT
>CATLAS010000154.1 GCA_949878535.1 uncultured Eubacteriales bacterium
ATCAGGAATCCTCCTCAAGATATATGCATATGTAACTAATTCTATTTTACACCATTCGAAATGCGCTGTCAAGCAAATTTTGGCTTGTCAGCCGTTCCCAAGGCATAGATTAACGGCTTGTTCATATGGATTGTGCGTTTGGCACATGATTGTCACTCTGTTTTTGTTATGAATGCCTTAGAATACTGTAATCCTATACATTTTTTGCTAGTGGATCATGTGCTGATTATACAAATAAAATGAACATCCCACATTTCCCGACAATAGGCATGGACAGATATACAGCCTCTACTGCAATCAGTCCAGGAAATCCTTCAGTCGTTTGGATCTGCTGGGGTGCCGCAGTTTACGCAGCGCCTTTGCTTCTATCTGCCGGATTCGTTCTCTGGTTATATTAAATTCCTTGCCCACTTCCTCCAAGGTGTGTGTACGACCATCGTTCAAACCGTAACGCAGCTTTAGTACATGCTCTTCACGAGGCGTCAGCGTATGAAGCACTTCGCGAATCTGTTCCCGCAGCATTGCATAGGACGCCGCCTCTTGGGGAGCAGGAGAATCATCATCCGGGATAAAATCACCCAGATGGCTGTCTTCTTCTTCACCGATCGGGGTTTCCAGAGATACAGGATCCTGTGCAATCTTCATAATTTCCCGTACTTTGTCGGGAGACATTCCGATTTTTTCCGCAACTTCATCTGCGGACGCTTCGTGACCAAGCTCCTGCAGCAGCTGCCGCTGATACCGGGATACCTTATGAATGGTTTCCACCATATGCACAGGAATACGGATCGTGCGGGCCTGATCGGCAATCGCACGGGTAATTGCCTGCCGAATCCACCAGGTTGCATAGGTGGAGAACTTATACCCTTTGGTATAATCAAATTTCTCCACCGCTTTCATAAGACCCAGATTGCCTTCCTGAATCAGATCCAGGAAAAACATTCCTTTTCCTACATAACGCTTTGCTATACTGACAACCAGCCGCAGGTTTGCCTCGATCAGCATTTGCTTTGCCTGGGGATCTCCCTGCGCCATTTTTTCTGCAACTTCCAGTTCCTGCTCTGCGTCAAGCAGCGGCACTTTTCCGATTTCTTTCAAATACATCCGCACCGGGTCGTCAATGGTAAGCCCTTCCTGCTGGAGCATTTTCTCCATATCTTCGGCGCTCTCGTTTTGACCGACTTCCGTCTCAATCTCTTCAAATTCTGCCGGATTTTCGTAGCTAATTACCTCAATTCCGCTTGCCTCCAACTGATCGTAAATCCGTTCAATCTGATCAATATCACAGTCGGCAAACTCAATTGCCTCCATAATGTCCGAATTGGATAAAGAACCTTTCGCCTTGCCTTTTTCAATCAGTTCCTTAATGTCCAACGGTTTCTTTTCCTGCTCCATTTTAACAACCTATGCCTTTCTCTGTGTTTGTACCGGGCGGCACAAATACTGCGCGAAAAAAGTATATTTGGAGAGAGGCTGCTCCATTTTTCACGCTGTCCTCCGATTTATGTAAATATATTTTTACTGTTCTTTGCGCCGGCGTTCTATTAGTGTTGCCAAATCATCTTCCGCGCCAGCCGTCTTTTCGCGGATGCGCTTTGCTTCCTCGCGCAATTTTGTCACTGCATCCATAAAAACTGCGTCTCCGTTGTCAGACAGTTTTCGTCGTGCGGCAGCATATCTTGCTGCCTCTGAAACCTCATCCTGCGAGAAAAACTGCGACAGCATCGCAACGTCAAATCCCCCTGTCTGATGACACTCTGTAATGGTTGCAAACAGCTTTTTATTGAGTCCTGTATAAAAATCGTCCGCAGTTAAAAGATTTTCCCGACAGACCTTTTCGATATACTCGGGAAAAGCCAGCATCATTCCCAGCACCATCCTCTCCAGTGAATCGGAAGTGCGTTCCTTCATCTGATCCGGATTGATCCGGTTTGCGCTGCCGGAGGTTTGACGAAGAATCTGCTCGCGCCGCTCCTTTTTATAAGCAGCCGCCTTTCTCCTTAGGATGCTCTCAACCTCTGCTTTTATGCTTTTCACATCTACATCCATTTTTTCGGCAGTTCGCTCGGCGTAAATATCCCGCTCTATACGGGAAGACATCGCTGCAATCGCCTCGCAAAGGGAGCGGACAGCCCGCACCTTTTCCTCAGGCTTTGTAATATCAAATTTTTGCAGTGTTTTTTCAATTTTATAGTCAAATGGGGCCTTGCTGCCGGATAAAACCCTGGAAAAGCTATCAGCGCCGAATCGCTTGATATATTCATCCGGATCCTTCGCACCGGGAATATTCAGCACCCGTGCGCTCACACCCGCCGCATCCAAAAGGCGGAGCGCCTTATCCGCAGCGCGCTGCCCCGCTTCATCACTGTCATAGGAAATAACAACCTTATCGGTATACTTTTTCATAAGCCGAGCTTGATCCGGCGTGATTGCCGTGCCAAGCGTTGCCACAGCATTCTGAAAACCCGCAGCATGCAGTGCGATGACATCCATATATCCCTCACACAGGATCAGCCCATCAGCCGCATGATTCTTTGCATAATTCAGAGCAAACAGATTCTTACTTTTCTTAAAAGCCGGCGTGTCTGCGGAGTTCAGATATTTTGGCTGTCCATCTCCCAGCACTCTGCCGCCAAATGCAATCACGTTGCCGGCAACATCAATAATGGGAAACATAATCCGTCCGCGAAAACAATCGTAAATACTATTCTCGTTTTTTCGGCTGCGCTGGCACAGATACCCTTCCGTCATTTCCTCATCCGTAAATCCTGCACTGCGCAAATGATCCCGCAATGCGGAAAAGCTGTCCGGCGCATATCCAAGTCCAAACCGCTTTACAATACTTCCGGAAAGCTGCCGCGTTTCAAGGTAGGCCCTGCCTGCATCTCCGGTCGGCTGGGATAACTGACTGCGAAAAAATTTCGCTGCTGTCAGATTCATCTGCAGCACCCGTGCGCGAGTCACACCGCCGGGTTTTACGTCATCCTCCGGAAGCGTCATCCCGCAGCGATCCGCCAAAAAGCGCAGCGCAGGAACATAGTCCAAATTTTCCATACGCATGATGAAGCTGACCACATCGCCGCCCGCACCGCAGCCATAGCAGAAGAAGTGCCCGCCCTCCCCGGTATAAACGGTAAAGGATGGCGTTTTTTCACTGTGAAAGGGGCAGCAAGCTTTCAGGTTAGAGCCTGCACGTTTTAGCGGTACATAGGAACCGATCACGTCTTCGATACTGTTTCTGTATTTTAAGTCTTCTATTACACCTGCCGGTATCATTCGTCCCGATTCCTTTCTGCATAAACCCTATACACCGATTTATGCGTGATCCGCTTGTCAGTATTCCAAATTTCAATAATCCGGCGTCTGCCATACAGCGGGAATAAATATTTTCTTATATGTAT
>CATLAS010000155.1 GCA_949878535.1 uncultured Eubacteriales bacterium
GCCTCCTTTGTGTAAAAGGAGGTGGCACGGCCAAGCGCAGCGATCGTGACGGAGGAATTGTTTGTGTATACTTTCTCTTTATAGATTCTGCTAAATAATAGCAAGGACAATCCCTCAGTCGCTGTCGCTACGCTTGGCGACAGCTCCCTTTATACAAGGGAGCCTTTAAAAGTTCTTGCTTTGCAGCATCTCTCCCTTTGCTGGGGGAGCCTTTTTATTATCCAAGCCTGGTTTATCCAAGATGGCTATTATTATTTTGCGTCACGTCAGTACTAACTCCTTGCATGGCTGTGCGAATTACCTACTTTGCCGGTCGTAATAATTGCATGATTGCATTAAAAAATGTAGATTTTCCGCAAATATGATTGCACTTTTTTATACAATATGTTAAAATAAACATGTGTATTTGTTTAGTTGATGTCATATGGAAGGTTTCAATGGATACGGTAAAGAATTATCAGCCGGAACCAATTCCTGCGCGAAAAACGATTGATTCGACATGTACGCAGATAACAAAACCGGCGGAAAAAGCAAAAAATCAGTCGCACTGTGAAGTGCAATTTGCAGAAATTACAATGGAAGTTTGCAATGCAGGTGATGGAACAGCCATAACGCCTCCCCAGAAAATTCGGCCTGCATTTGATGAAAAACGCAGCTTGTTTTACGAAATGCGGAAGATTGCGCATCGGGATATGTCCTATATTGGAAATCCGTCCAAAGTTTTTTACTGTCAGGCGCGGATGATGGAGGATTTTGCAGATGATTTTGAGTCACAGATTCCGTTTTCCTGTTATTATCCCTATTATCAACTGATGGGCTACGGGCAGCTGCGCACGTATTTTACATGGCGTACCAGAGTTCGTGAAGGGGATATCCAGGCTACATCTCTTTCCTATGTTTTTGTGTATATTTATGAATTGCTCGCTTGCATTGGCGAGTGTGATGTGCAGAGCAGTCTGCAAAGGTTAGGAAACTTCTGGAAGACATACCGCCAGTTTGATAAAACGATTGACAAGTACCTGATTCAATGGATCAGAGATTTCCATATATATTATCCTGTAAATCAATCTTTTTCAGAATTTGCAGAAGAACAGGACTTGAAAAAGTTTTATCCGAGAGTGTTTATATATTCATCAAATCGTGGGGATAGCTTTGACCTATACGCAGATCTCTCTAAATATGATATACGGAAGTCTATTTTTTTCACAGAAGAAACAAAGACGCTGATGAGCGACTGCTTTTATTTTCTATTGTGCCGGATGCGAAAGCTGTGCCGGGAGAGGGAAAAATCCTTTGAGGATTTCATATTTTATCCGGTTCATAAGGAAACAGAGTGGAAACCTTTTGCAGGCGCTTTATTTTATCCATATCTGAATCAGGGGGATCGTACTGTAACACTTTCTGAGCGGGAAGTGTATACTTGCAGTGGCAACAAATGGACATACCATGCAGGAATTTTGACGGATGCCGGAAGGGAATTGATTGGATATATTATGAAGGAAATGGAGTCTGTTTTAAGAAAAAAGCTGCATTTCCGATACAAAATCCATGCAAGTACAGATCGGTGTGATCCAGTTGTGCTGCAGGAAATGGAATCATTGGGGATTGTATTTCCGCAGATAATATCCCAGAGCGTAGAAGAATTTTTCACTTTGCGCAATAGAAAACCGGTGCATGTTGACAGGGAAGTGATTAATCGTATCCGGACAGAAGCATCAGAAATACAGGAAAAACTGATTATCCCAGAAGACGAGGTGATTTTGGATCATCCGGCGGAGATGGTTGAAGCAGAGCCGCCTGCAACTGCCCACCAGGATGTTTGGTCGGCATTCGCCTATATATTAACAGATACGGAAAGAGCGGCGCTGCGGGTCATCCTTTTGGAGGAGGATGTAAAAAAATTTGCAGATGCTCACGGAATTATGCTGGAGGTTCTGCTGGACGGTATAAACGAAAAAGCAATGGATACTGTGGGAGACACGCTTATAGAAATAGATGAAGCAGTAACCCTGTATGAGGAATATAAGGAAAAGCTAATGGATTTGACAGTTTAAGCAAACCCAAATAAATACAATGAGAGGTGTAGATAATATGGAAACACGTGTACCGAAACGTATTGCAAATACGGTTATAAACGCCTTGAAAGGCGGTGTTGTACCGCGGGTGGGGCTGGAATATATTACTGTAGGCCGAGCTCGTGAGATAGACGCGATTCTGCATGATATTGATATCATCGCTGATGGCGGTGCAACGTTTCGCTTTATTGTTGGTAAATACGGCAGTGGAAAAAGCTTTCTTTTGCAGACAATTCGTAATTATGCCACCGCGAAAGGCTTTGTAGTGGCGGACGCAGACCTATCGCCGGAACGTCGGTTTGCCGGAACCCGAGGACAGGGACTTGCGACGTATAAGGAACTCATTCGTAATATGTCGGTGAAGTCCAAGCCGGATGGCGGCGCACTTCCTCTTATACTGGAAAAGTGGATTTCCGGTATTCAGTCGCAGGTTGCCCGTTCCTGCGATATAAATGATCCTGCTTTCAACGGTATGGTGGAACAACAGATTTACACAGTGGCAAGCGAATTGGAAGGAATGGTCAACGGTTTTGAATTTGCCAAAGCTGTGATTGCCTATTGGCGGGCATATCGAGAGGATGATGCGCATACGAAATCCAATGTGCTGAAATGGTTCCGCGGTGAGTATACCTCCAAAAAAGAAGCGCGGGACGAGCTTTCTATCAACTATATTGTGACGGATGAAACATGGTACGATTTTTTAAAAGTCTTTGCAGCGTTTATGGTGCATGCCGGCTATGCGGGAATGCTTATAATGGTGGATGAACTGGTCAATATTTTTAAAATTCCCAATTCCATAACCCGTCAGAACAACTATGAGAAACTGCTGACAATGTATAACGATACGCTTCAGGGAAAGGCAAAGCACATCGGATTTTTAATGGGATGCACCCCTCAGTGTGTAGAGGATCGGTATAAAGGAATTTTCAGTTATGAAGCCCTGCGTTCCCGCTTGTCTGAGGGGCATTTTGCATCGGATGATGTAAAGGATCTATCTGCGCCTATTATTCGGCTTTCCATGCTTACCCAGGAGGAAATGTATGTTTTGGTGGAAAAGCTGCGGGATATTCATGCAGGCTTGTTTGATTATGCACCTACTCTGACCCATGAAGATCTTCTGTATTTTTTAAATGTGGAATATAACCGGGTTGGCGCTGATACCCATATTACCCCCAGAGAAATTATCCGGGATTTTGTAGAGCTGGTCAATATTCTGTATCAGAATCCCCAGAAAAGCGTAGCTCAGATCCTTGGCAGCAACAGTTTTGAAATGGCAAAAGGTGGGCTAACTGACGAAGAACTTCACA
>CATLAS010000156.1 GCA_949878535.1 uncultured Eubacteriales bacterium
TGAATAATCTGCAAATCGATAGTTTTACTATACAATCCCTCAGTCGCTTCGCGACAGCTCCCTTTGCACAAGGGAGCCTTTCTTATATTTGATGCTTCGCGATAGATTCCTTTGCAGAGGGAGCCTTTTTTGTTATATAATATTTTCAAAACGCATTGACTTTTGGCTAACAAATGTGCTATACTTTTGTTAGCCAAAATGTGGAGGTGAATATTCAGTGGCTAAAATGGGGCGTCCTACTGATTGTCCCAAAACCTATCGCGTTACAGCACGAGTGGATGAAGAAACAAAAAAAATACTTGATCAATATTGTGAAAAGTACAATATCAATCAAGCAGAAGGCGTACGGCGCGCGATTTTGAGACTAAAAGAGGATGAATAAAAAGCCAAAAAGCGGTGCCAATCCCGCAAAGATAACCACCGCTTTCCCCCATCGGACAACTATCTGAAAGATAATTGCGGCGTAAATATTATAACATACGCCATAATTTCTTTCAAGTAATTATTAAATTGAGAGGATTTATTTTATGAATTTTTCAAAAGAATGGGAAACATTTACACAAAATTTGGTTGCCCGTGCAATCGGAGGCTATAGAAATTCCGAAGAATACACTTACTATCATCACCGCGCAAAAGATATTGATGAACTATTATCCAACTCGCTTTGCGAGGACGAAAAGGAACTTGTAGATGAAATCCTATTCGAACTGAATGCGGCTGCGGATCGTGAAACGGAAGTTGTTTACCGGCAGGGACTGCGGGACGGTGTCTTGATACTCAAATCTCTCGGCGCAATTTAAAAAGGGACAGATTCTGTCCCTTTTTATTGTGAATACAACAAGGTTCCAAAGCCCACGCCTGCAAGTTTTCATTGCGTTTGGCGGGTCGGGTTCGTATTATTGTAGTGCAATCAGCCCATCACAACATTCACAACGTGTACTTTTCCATCGCCAATGGGAGAAATCACATCTCCGGCAATCGCATTACCATCTACAGTGATCTCCTTTACTCCCTTGCATATGCCGGCACTGTTGTCCACATGAATTTCGTAGGTATCTCCCCGGAACTTACGGGTTACCGTGAAGTGATTCATGGTGTCCGGAACGCAGGGGTTCACACGCAGTCCGTCATACTCCGGCATCACGCCCAGAATATAGCGGGATACATTGTAAAACGTCCACGCTGCCGTACCGGTCAACCAAGAGTTTTTCGCCTCTCCATGCCGCACAGCGTCCTTACCAGCGATCATCTGGGAATAAACATACGGTTCTGTACGGTGAATTTCACTGATATCCTCCAGATATGCAGGGCAAATCTTCCGATATACTTCAAACGCACGGTTTCCGCGTCCAACTACCGTTTCTGCAATGGAGATCCAAGGATTGTTGTGGCAGAAAATGCCTGCGTTTTCTTTATATCCAGGCGGATAGGACGAAATCTCACCCAGCTCCACATGATATTCCGTATACGGCGGATTATTCAAAACAATTCCGTATTTTGTATCCAGACGCTGGATCACTGCATCCAACGCCTGCACAGCTCTGCCTTCCTTCACGCCAATACCAGCCATAATACAGAAGCCCTGGGGCTCAATGAAAATCTGCCCTTCTTCACATTCCCGGCTGCCGATTTTCTTACCGAAAGCATCGTATGCCCGGACAAACCACTCACCGTCCCAGCCATGCTCCATAACTGCACTGTACATAGCGTCCACTGCCTGCTGAGCGCGGGCAGCTTCCTCCTCCATGCCCTTCTGGCGGCACAAAGCGATATAATCCGGTCCCACTGCCACAAACATGCCTGCAATAAATACGGATTCTGCAATGCCGGATTCAAAATTTGCCGCAGTTTGGAAGGATTCGCCTGGCGTTTTTGAGAAGCAATTCAAATTCAGGCAGTCATTCCAGTCTGCTCTGCCAATCAGTGGCAGTCCGTGGGGACCCAAATTGTCGATAACATGGTCGAAGGAGCGCTTCAGATGCACCATCATAGACTGGGCTTTGGAATCGTCATTATCAAAGGGAACCGATTCATCCAAAATGCTCCAGTCGCCAGTTTCCTTAATATATGCAGCTACACCAAATATGAGCCACAGCGGGTCATCGTTGAAGCCGGACCCAATATCCGCATTCCCCTTTTTGGTAAGAGGCTGATACTGATGATATGCACTGCCATCCTCCATTTGAGTTGCGGCAATATCCAAAATCCGCTCTCTGGCACGTTCCGGAATCAGATGTACAAATCCCAGCAAATCCTGGGTGGAATCACGGAATCCCATACCGCGTCCGATACCGGACTCAAAATAAGAAGCGGAACGAGACATATTGAAGGTAACCATACACTGATACTGATTCCAGATGTTCACCATCCGATTCAGTTTTTCATCTTCGGAAGAAACCTGATATTTGGAAAGAAGCTCTTTCCAGTATGCAGCAAGTGCATCCAGCGCAACATCAACCTGTGCATCGGTTTTATATGCATCCATAAGATGCTTTGCAGGTGCTTTATGGATCACGCCGGGGGCTTCCCATTTGTCATCCTCCGGATTTTCGCAGTATCCCAGAACAAATATAAGGGACTTTTCTTCACCCGGGTCCAGTGCAAGGTTGATCATATGAGAACCAATGGGCGCCCAGCCGGAAGCTACAGAGTTTCTCGCCTCGCCTGCAAACACTGCATCGGGATGATCAAATCCGTTATACAATCCCATGAAGGTTTCCCGGTCTGTGTCAAATCCGTCTACCGGTGCATTTACAGCAAACACTGCATAGTGATTTCTCCGTTCCCGGTATTCCGTTTTATGATAAATTGCGCTGCCGATGACTTCTACTTCCCCGATGGAGTAGTTGCGCTGGAAGTTGGTCTGATCGTCCCAAGCGTTCCACAGGCAGAATTCCACAAAAGAAAACAGTTTGATTTCCTTTTTCTGATTGCTGTCGTTACGGATTTTCAGCCGATGCACTTCACAGGTATCTCCAAGAGGCACAAAAGAAGTCTGGGACACGGAAAGCCCCTTTGCACTGGAAGCAATCGTCGTATATCCCATACAGTGACGGCACTCATACGTATCATAGGGCGCTTTGACCGGCATCCATCCGGGCGTCCACACAAAGCCGTCGTCATTGATATAAAAATACCGTCCGCCTGCATCGGTAGGCACATTGTTATAGCGATACCGGGTCAGACGCAGCATCCGGGCATCCCGATAAAAGCAATATCCGCCGGAAGTGTTGGACATGAGTGAAAAGAAATCTTCGCTTCCAAGATAGTTGATCCAGGGATACGGCGTATCCGGCCGTGTGATCACATATTCCCTGTCTGCATCGTTAAAATAACCGTACTTCATAGGTTTGTTTTGCCCTCTCTTATGTTATA
>CATLAS010000157.1 GCA_949878535.1 uncultured Eubacteriales bacterium
GTTGATTTGTGCAATGGCTTCCTTCAAAATGAAGCTGATGGCCGTATCTGTTGTACCTTCGCCTAGAACCTCATAGTTGGGAACAATCACCGCAGTGATTACAACCTCGCCGGAGGCTTCCTCTCTGCCCACAACGACGCATTCCCGCACGGCGGAAATCCGGTTCAGCTTTTCTTCCAATTCCTCCGGATAAATGTTTTTTCCGTTGGAAGCAATAATAATATTTTTCAGCCGTCCGGTTATGGTAATATATCCCTGTTTATCCATAGTGCCTACGTCGCCGGTGCGGAACCAGCCGTCCTCGGTAAATGCAGCACGGTTGGCTTCTTCATTTTTGTAGTAGCCAAGCATAACATTATCACCCTTGACCAAAATTTCACCTTCGCCGTTTGTGCTTTCCGAAAGCGGATCAATTTTTACTTCACAATTCTGAACCGGCTGCCCGACCGAATCAAATTTTACTTTTCCGGCGCGATTTACAGCCACAAGGGGGGCGCATTCCGTGATTCCGTATCCCTGCAGAACAGTAATGCCAAAGGAATAAAAGTCCCGGATAATTTTGGGGTCAATCGGTGCGCCGCCGCAAACGATACTTTTCAGATTTCCGCCGAATGCGGCAGTAATTTGCGAGAACATTTTGGGACGCATGTCGATTCCCAATTTCAGCATGGAATCGCTGAGCGCCATAGCGGCGCGGACCTTTTTCGTCATGCCTTTTCGCTTCAGCTCATCCCAGATCCGTTTATGCACTGTTTCCAGAAACAGTGGAACCAGAATCAACAATGTGGGCTTAAAGTCTTTAAAATTGCGCGTTGCATAGCGCAGGCCATCGCAAATATAGGAGGTAACTCCCAAGTTTGCAGCAGCAAATTGTCCGCAGGTCAGCTCATAGGTGTGATGGATCGGCAAAACAGAAACAGCGGAATCATCTCTGTCATACTGCATAGAATCACAGGAGGCGTTGATTGCGGCTGTTAAATTTTTATGAGAGAGCATGACACCTTTGCTGGTACCGGAGGTTCCGGAGGTGAACAGGATAATGGAGAGTGCATCCATATCTATATCGTAGTCTGTAAAGGCAGTGCTGCCGGATTCCAGTGCTTCCTGACCGCCAGCGATTACCGTTTGAAAGGGCAGAACTTTTTCATCGCTGTTATCTGTATCTGCGCTGACTGGAATCAGATAATCCAGAAAAGATAGTTCCTCCCGGATTGCTTCGATTTTTTTATTCATGGACGCAGTATATACAATGGCGTTGCACTCTGCAATTTTCATGAATTCCACCATTTGGTCACTGTCTAATTCCTTATCAAGGGGAACGATCACGCCGCCGGTAGAAACAGTGGCGATAAAAGCTGCAGTCCATGACGGATGCGTATCGCCTACAACGGCAATTCTTTTTCCGTTCAGTCCATATTGGTATAGTCCAGATCCAAAGGTGCGTACGGTTTCCCAAAATTCATGAAATGTGACTCTCTGGGTTTCTCCGTTTTCCTTAAAAATGTACAACGCTTTATCGCCGTAGACTTCTGCATTGGACTGTGCCATTTGCCGCAGATTTTCCACAGGCTTTGGAGGTTGTACAGGTTTTAAATTATTATATGTTCTCATTTTTCATCCATTTCTCCGGATACCCGGGGGAAAATAGGGGAAAGTACATTGCAAGATTTATTGCATTGCAGTAGTATTATTATAGTTACAGATGTATTTTATGTCAAGTCTTTGGGAGAAAAATCTATGTATGTCACCTTGACACATATTGAGAGAATGTGTAAAATGACAATAACCGCATGGAAAGGAGCGTGCAAACTATGAAACCTGCTATAATTTTTATACGGTGCCGGCAGGCATGTGACAGAGAGCGAATACGGGAAAGGGTGTCTCCCATATGGGAAAAGTGCTTTGGAGACAGTCCTGCATATATCCGGCAGTTTTGCTGGGAGATGCCCCTGTATGGTGCGGTTTTGGCATCGGATGGGGATCAGACGATTGGTATGGCGCTTTTACTGCAGCCGGATATCTCTCAAAAAGCATACTACGGATACGCTATATGCACACATCCTGCTTGGCGCGGACAGGGCATATGTCAAAAGATACACGAAAAAATTCGTGAAATATGCAGTCAAGAGCATGCTGGATATTTTGTGCGTCCGGCAGAGCCGGAATTGGAGCATTTTTATCAGAAGCTGGGGTTGAAAACGCTTCTTTGGGAAAATACAATGGACATGATTGGGGAATACGTCGCGACACTGGAACCAATCCGCCCGGATGCATATGTGCGTCTGCGTGAGATGTATTTTGCGTCTGCCGGTTTGTGCGGATGGAATGCAGATGCTGTAGATTTTATGTGTCGCTTTGGATATCGTGCGGTGGGCTTTTCTCTGGATGGTGCTCCATGTGGCGCGTTTCTTTTAGAAGAAGAGCAACTTGTTTGCGAGGTTTGTGCGCCCGAGCATCTTTTGATGTGCGCAGCGTCCTGTGTGGTGAATGCGTTGGGAGGACGCGCAGCAGTACGGTTTCCCGGAAATATACACAGCGGAAAGTGTTCCGTGATGGGCTTTGATATAGAAAAAGATTTCTATTTTAATTTATATATAGAATAACCAAAAGTATGACAGAAAGTTTATTTTGGAAGGCATACGGTGAAGGCTGTGCCCTCACCTGGAGCTGTGTCTGTTTGTATAGTACCGCTGCACAGCTTGATAATACGGCTGACAATTGCAAGTCCCAACCCGTTTCCTTCGCTTTTTCTGGAGGTATCACCCTGATAGAATTTATCAAAAATATGTTTGGCAGTTTCCGCGTCCATACCGATGCCTGTGTCGCGGATTACAGCTTTGATTATATTTGTTTGAGTCAATTGGATGGTGATGGAACCGCCTTCCGGTGTAAATTTGATTGCATTGGATAGCAGATTCAGCCACACCTGCATAAGCAGTTCATCATTTCCATAATAGACTACATCCTCCAGCCTGATATCCAATTCCAGATTCTTTTTGCTCCAGTCTGCTTCCAGCAATAAAACAGCCTGACGCAATTGTTCGTCTAAACGGTATGGTTTTTTATCAGTAATAATTTCCTGGCTTTCCAGTCGGGAGATTTTGAGGATGTTTCCGGAGAGGGAGGATAATCGATGGGTTGCCCGGATAATTCTGTCTACATATTCATCATGTTCCATATGAGAGAGGCGGTCGTCTTTCAGCAAAACAGCATATCCTTCGATAGATGCGAGGGGTGTTTTGAATTCGTGGGAAAGATTGGCGATAAAATCTCCGTGGACCGTTTCTGTATTTTGCAGCTGCTGCACCATCCGGTTGAAATTTGCTGCCATTTGCGCCAATTCTTCGATACGCTGTGTTTCCGATACC
>CATLAS010000158.1 GCA_949878535.1 uncultured Eubacteriales bacterium
GTCGACAAGTCCTGCTCTTCCAGACGGCATCCCACCAGACGCTGCGCCAAATCTGCTGTATCCCGCACTCCGAAATAATCGCCGGAGAAAGCAGCTTGTCTGATTATCCCCTGATCCGCATCCAGAGAAACCGATACCGTTCCAAAATCAAATCGCTTCTCCCTGCAAACACTGTATTCTCGGGACTGTCCGAAAATCCACTCCCAAGTGCTGAATTTACCATCTGCAATTTTCTGTATGGCAGCAGTCTCCTCCAGAGTATATTCCCGCGCCGGGCCGTACAGTACCGCTGCACTGGATATGAGCGCCTCCAAAAAGCCCTCTACCGTATCCGGCCCGATATATTCCGGAAGATCCCGAATATTTGCCACCCGGCTTTCCACACTCTGAATTCCTTTTGCCTTCATTTTCTCACGGTTGACCTTGAGGGATCCGGACAATCGGGACATATCTGCCGAAAACAAAAGCGTTCCGTGATGCAGCAGCCGTTTCCGTCCGTCCCGCGTATGATATACGCATTGCGCATTTCCGGATATCTTACGTCCGTTGGCCAAAATATCGTTTCTGCCACCCAAAGCTGCCTGAACGCCAAGATCCTTTAGCGCTTCAATCATAGGCGCAGTAAAACGCCCGAAGTCGATTTCCCCCTGCTCCGGTGCGTCGGTGACAAAAGTGAAATTCACATTGCCCAAATCATGAAAAACCGCGCCGCCGCCGGTAAGACGCCGCGCTACACGGATTGCATTATCCCGCACAAACGGAAGATGCAGTTCCATATATGCATTCTGATTCTTTCCGATAATCACAGACGGACCGTTTCTCCAAAGCAAAAACGCATCCCCGTTTTTTTCTTCCAAAATATATTCTTCCGCCGCCAGATTGAAATACGGATCTGTTTTTTCATGATAGATAAAAAGCATTTCTTCGTCTTTTAACCTCCGCATCTGCGCAAGCAAAATTTTCTCATTTTTTATTATAGAGGAAATTCTCCATTTTTTCAATACCCACGCACAACTTTATCGGCTTACTTTGTACAGTGGGCACATTTTATATTCATTATATAAAATATTTTTGGTTTATTCACCATAAATTTCATAAAAGTATGGAAATTGGCGAAAACATATGGTATACTATTAGACGCGACGCAGCCCCCTGGCGCAGGGCGCTGGGCAGCGAACGTCCGTTACTATTGTCAACATATGAAATCAATATTTTGGAGGATATTTTAATGGGCAAGAAGTATGTTTATCTCTTCTCCGAAGGAAATGCCGGAATGCGCGAGCTTTTGGGCGGCAAGGGTGCAAACCTGGCCGAAATGACCAATATCGGGCTTCCCGTTCCCCAGGGCTTCACAATCACCACCGAGGCGTGCACACAGTACTATGAGGATGGCCGTAAAATCAATGATGAGATTCAGGCTCAAATCATGGAATACATTGAAAAGATGGAGGCAATCACCGGCAAGAAGTTCGGCGATCAGGAAAACCCGCTGCTGGTTTCCGTTCGTTCCGGTGCACGTGCATCCATGCCCGGTATGATGGATACAATCCTGAACCTTGGTTTGAACGAAGACGTTGTTAAGGTTATCGCTGCCAAGAGCGGCAATCCCCGTTGGGCATGGGACTGCTACAGAAGATTTATCCAGATGTACTCCGATGTGGTTATGGAAGTGGGTAAAAAATATTTCGAGGAGCTCATTGACAAAATGAAGGCCGAGAAAGGCGTTACACAGGACGTTGATCTCACCGCTGACGATCTGGCTGTTCTGGCTTCTCAGTTCAAAGCAGAATACAAAGAAAAAATCGGCGCAGACTTCCCCTCCGATCCGAAAGAACAGCTTATGGGCGCTGTTGAAGCTGTATTCCGTTCCTGGGACAACCCCCGTGCAAACGTATATCGCCGTGACAACGACATTCCTTATTCCTGGGGTACTGCCGTTAACGTACAGATGATGGCGTTCGGTAACATGGGCGATACCTCCGGTACTGGTGTTGCATTCACCCGTGATCCCGCAACTGGCGAAAAGAAGCTGATGGGCGAGTTCCTTATGAACGCACAGGGCGAAGACGTTGTTGCAGGTGTGCGCACACCTTCTCCCATCGCACAGCTTGCTGAGGTAATGCCTGAAGTTTACGAGCAGTTCGTTGGTATCTGCGCTACGCTGGAAGACCATTACCGCGACATGCAGGACATGGAGTTCACCATTGAAGATAAGAAGCTGTACATGCTTCAGACAAGAAACGGTAAGAGAACTGCAAAAGCGGCTCTTAAGATTGCATGCGACCTGGTTGACGAGGGCATGATCTCTGAAAAACAGGCAGTTGCAATGATCGACCCCAGAAACCTGGACACTCTGCTTCATCCGCAGTTCGATGCAAAAGCACTCAAAGCTGCAAACCCGGCAGGAAAAGGTCTGGGCGCATCTCCCGGAGCTGCTTGCGGTAAAGTAGTGTTCACCGCTGACGACGCAGTTGCATGGAACGAAAAGGGCGAAAAAGTCGTTCTGGTTCGTCTCGAAACCTCTCCTGAGGATATCACCGGTATGAAGGCATCTCAGGGTATCCTGACCGTTCGCGGCGGTATGACTTCTCACGCTGCCGTTGTTGCACGTGGAATGGGAACCTGCTGCGTTTCCGGTTGCGGTGAAATCAAAATGGATGAAGAAAACAAGCAGTTTGAGCTTGCAGGCAAGACCTATCATGAAGGAGACTTCATCTCCATCGATGGTTCCACCGGTAACATTTACGACGGTATCATTCCTACCGTTGACGCTGAAATCGCAGGCGAGTTCGGTCGTATTATGGAACTCGCTGACAAATACAGAAAGCTGAAGGTTCGCACCAACGCCGATACTCCTGCAGACGCAAAGAAAGCACGCGAGCTGGGCGCTGAAGGAATCGGTCTGTGCCGTACCGAGCACATGTTCTTTGAAGCTGACAGAATCGCAGCATTCCGTGAAATGATCTGCGCTGACACAGTGGAAGGCAGAGAAGCTGCGCTTGCAAAGATTCTGCCTTATCAGCAGGGCGACTTTGAAAAGCTGTATGAAGCACTGGAAGGCAATCCTGTAACCATTCGTTTCCTGGATCCCCCGCTTCATGAGTTTGTTCCTACTGAGGAAGCAGACATTGAAGCTCTTGCTAAAGCACAGGGCAAGACTGTTGAAGATATCAAAGCATTGATCGCTTCTCTCCACGAGTTCAACCCCATGATGGGTCACCGCGGCTGCCGTCTGACTGTAACCTATCCTGAAATCGCAAAGATGCAGACAACCGCTGTAATCCGCGCTGCAATCAATGTATCCAAAGCACATCCCGATTGGAAGATTGTGCCTGAAATCATGATTCCT
>CATLAS010000159.1 GCA_949878535.1 uncultured Eubacteriales bacterium
TCAGTGATTTCCTCCAGTCCTGCAATCATACGCAGGGTTGTAGTCTTACCGCATCCGGAAGGGCCAACCAGAATCAAGAACTCCTTGTCTTTGATTTCCAGACAGAAGTCAGATACGGCTGTTACACCGCCGGGATATTTCTTATAAATATGTTTCAGGGACAAGCTTGCCATTTATTCATCCTCCTTGGCAGGTTGCACGCGGCTGTGCCGCAATTTTTCTAAGCTATATTATAGCAGTATTTTACCGGGATTGAAAGAGGTTTTTCATCCAAATTTCCATTTGGCCCTTTGTGCAATTTGCCTGGGCCGTTCACAAAAATTCAAAATTCGAGCGAAAATTGCTCACACTTTTTCTAATAATATTAGAAATCATGTAAAATCTGCCTGGGCAAGAGCACAAATCAAATCTCGTGCCGCCTGTACATCCTTCATATCTGCCATTTCCACACCGGAATGACAGTACCGCAGGGGGATAGAAACACAACTCGCACGACATCCCGCTCCCGCCAGCTGAAGCGCCGCAGTGTCGGATCCACCGACTGTCAGAATTTCCTTTTGATGCAGGATATCCTTCTCCCGGGCGAGATTTGCTATTTTTTCCGTAAGATATCCGTCGCAGATGACGCTTTTATCCTTGAGCTTAATCGCCGCGCCTTTTCCAAGGGATACCGCCATAGGCTTTGCGCCTTTTGTATCTCCTGTAAGCGTCACATCAACGGCAATACCGAAATCCGGAACCACATCAAAAGCGGCAGTACGCGCTCCGCGCAAACCGACTTCCTCCTGCACGGAGAAAACAAATGTAATATCATTTTGGAAGGATGCAGATTCCTTTGCAGCTGACATAAGTACAGTGCAACCCAGCTTATCATCCAAAGGACGGCCGCAGACTCTGCTGCCCGCCAGAGAAAACAGTTTACTCTCCAATGCAAAACAGTCTCCGATTGCTATAAGACGCGCCGCCTCTGCCCGGCTTTTTGCACCGATATCCACAACGAACGCATCTCCTTTGTAATCCTCAGGCTTCACGCCGTCTTCCGGAATCAGCACGCCGGAACGTCCGTTTTCAAACACCACCCGGGAGTATGCCGCCGCGTTCCAGTCAATCCCTCCTACGGGAGCGCAGCGGAGAAATCCATCTTCCTCAATAAAGGTAACGATAAAGCCGATTTCATCCATGTGGGCGCAAAACAGCAGTTTTTTACCCGCGCCTTTTTTGTGACAGATTACGTTGCCCAATGCATCTGTTCTTATCGTATCAAAATAGGACTGCATTTCTCCGGCGATGTACTCTCCAAGACACGCTTCCCTGCCGGATACAGAAGGAATTTTCAACAGTTGTCTTAAAATATTCCGCATATTATTTCACCCTTTCACTTTCACCGCTCAAGCGATCAATCACAGCCATTGCTAACTGCTCAATCGCTTCTATATCGCTTTTTGCCACCACATTGGATGCCGTGTGAATGTACCGCGCCGGAGCGCTGATTGCCGCACACCGAACGCCTGCCCGGGATTTGTGAATATGCCCCGCATCATTCCCGCCGGACACATACTGCTTGATCTGGCAGGGAATTTCCCGCACCCGCGCCGTTTCCAGAATCCAATCGGTAAACGGACGGTCATAAATCGTACTACGATCCATCAGCGATACCGCACCGCCATCACCCAGCCGTGCAACCTGCTTATACGGTTTCGTACCAGCAATATCCCCAGCAGCAGTCGCTTCAAACACAATGGCATAATCCGGATCAATTTTGTGTGCTGCCGTCCGCGCACCGGAAATGCCCAATTCCTCCCGGCAGGTAAATGCAAAATACAAATCGCAACCGGGACGCACGTCTGCCTGATATACCTGACGCATCACACTGCACAGCACCGCGCAGCCCAGCCGGTCGTCCAACGCTTTTCCTTTGATATATCTGCCGTCCTGACCGAACACAACATAATCGCTTTCAAATGTGCCAAAATCCCCAACATGAACGGCGTTTTCTGCTTCTTCCCGGCTGGATGCGCCGATATCTACATACATGTCGTCCATATCAACGGCTCGTCCCCGGTCATCGCTTTTCACCAGATGCAGCGGCTTCACGCCGAATACGCCCCGCACCTGCCGGAGTTCATCTCCAATCCAAACCCGTCTGCCTGCCAGCACCCGGGTATCACTGCCGCACATGGAGGAAATTTTCAACAGTCCTTCCTCTGTAATGGAGCGCACCATAAATCCCACTTCATCCATATGGCAGGACAGCATCAGCCGCTGGGGTGCGATTGTTTCCTTTGATTCCTTCCCTGTGCCGCTGATCCGGGCGATCACACCGCCCATGGGATCCGGCAAAATTTCATCGCAGTACGATTCAATGTAAGTGCGAATAAGATCCGCCACCGCTCCCTCACAACCGGAGGGACCGAATGTGCAGGATAGCTGCTCCAACAGGGACAGGGTTGTCCAGTTGTTTTTCATTGATACAAACCTCCATCCCGTATTGCAGCGGCAAACAGTGCCGCTGTGTGCTCTATATCCACAGTATCCGCAGTCTCGTTATAGGTATGCATGGAAGTAATGGGAACGCTGACTACCGCAGTGGGAATTCCCTCTCCCACAAGGGATAGCATCGTTGCATTGGTACCGGTATCGCATGCGTCCACACAGGTCTGACAGGGGATAGCCTTTTCCTTGCATAAATCGAGCAAACAGCGAGTCAATCGGCGGTCTGTCACTGCCGACAAAGACAACACGGGGCCGCCGCCCATTTTTCCGCTTTCATCCCCGCCCACGCCGGGAGCGGCCGCAAAGGTCACATCTGTAACAATCGCCGCGTCTGGACAAATACGGTACGCTGCCGCGCTGCATCCGGAGGAAAGTCCCGCTTCCTCTCTGGCAGACAAAGTAACATACACATCCCACGCCATTTCTTCCTTAGGCACCATGGATGCTCCCAAAATCGCCGCTGCGCAGCAAGCTTTGTTGTCCATGCTTCGTCCGCAGATTCTGGATCCCAGCAGGGACGCGGTTTTTTCATAAAATCCCACAGGGGTGCCAATATCCACCAAGGTGCGCAGCACATCTGCATCGTACCCAGTATCAATGAGCAAATCTCCGATTTCCGGAGCAGTTTTATGATCCCCTGCCTTTTGCAGATGAGGCGGAACAGCGCCGATCACACCGTACAGCGTTTCCTTACCGTATATGAGAACCTCCGCTGCCGGCAGAATCCTCCGATCCAATCCGCCCACCGGCACTACCCGGAGGAATCCTCCATCGGTGATCTCGCTGACCAGCATGCCGATTTCATCGAAATGTGCATCCAGCAGCAGCTTGGGGGCGCCCTCTTTTCCGCAC
>CATLAS010000160.1 GCA_949878535.1 uncultured Eubacteriales bacterium
TATCCAGACAGCTTTCCGACGGTGGCTGGGCGTTGTCCGGTACCGCTGCTGATCCGGATATAACTGCAATGGCACTGCAGGCGCTTGCAAACTATCGCAGCGATGCTGCTGTGTCCGACGCTGCGGAAAAAGGGATTGCATGTCTGTCCGCTATGCAAAAGGATAACGGCGGCTACTATTCCTGGGGAGCAGTCAATTCTGAGAGCATCGCACAGGTGATCACTGCCTGCACAGCATGGGGGATTGACCCGCATACAGATGCGCGGTTTGTCAAAAACGGAAATTCCGCAGTTGACGCGCTTCTTACATTTTATATAGCAGACAAATGCGGATTTGCTCATGTTCTGGAGAGCGGCGGCGGTTATACCGGCGGAGAAGTCAACGCTATGGCAACCGATCAGGCATGTTATGCACTGGTATCCTATATCCGTCTGCAAAATAAGGAAAACGCACTTTATGATATGACGGATGCGGTGATCCCGGAAACGGAGCTTACAGCGACACTCACCCTTCCAGAGAATATAGAAAATATAAAAGGTACCGCATTCAACGGTATTATCAGTCTGAACGGTTGGAAGAATGGCTACAGACTGATGGATTGCATCGTAAATGTTCCCGCAGGCATGCAGGTGAATGACGTTGCTATTGGTTCCCGCATCGGCGGCGGCTCCCTTTCCTACAACTTTGAAGAGGAAACCGGCAAGCTGCGGATTGTATATTTTGATGCCCAGAACGGAAACGTGCTGACCGCCCAGGGGAAAAACTATCCCATGGAATTTTTGAATATCTCCTTTGAACTGAAAAACTATATAAGTGCGGAAAATCTGACGGTTGGTATTTCAGGCATGACCATGAAACAATCTTCCGATTCCCAGACACAGCTTGTTGTGAATACTGCACAGGCATCTGATACGGTCAATTTGGTAGACGGCTTGTCCTTCAGCGTGATGACGCTCTACACAGGTGACGGTGTGGATCTGATTCCCACCACAAGAACAGCAATCGCCGTTGCTGTGACTGGCGTGGAAAACGGAACCTTGGTGGAATACAACGACGGTACGGAAGCAGTGGCTTTGCGCTACAGCAGTTCTATTTCCGAAAAATCGGGCGTATCCACATATGTGGCGATGGTCGACAGCAGCAAATCTCTGGATGGCTTTATAGACGAAAAGAATTATACGGTTTCAAATGGCGCGGCGGAGGAAATCACCTTCGGTGATGCCAATGGAGATGGACTTGTCAATGCGCAGGATGCGCTTGGGGCAGTAAATCTATGGCTTCGCAAGGGACAGGCTCCCGATGATGGAGGAATCCTCAGCATGAACGTTACCGGAGATTCCCGCATCAATACATTTGACGCACTCGGTATTGTGGAATATTTTGTAGACGGCACCGAATTTGCAGTTGTGAACCGTGCCGCTGCGCTGAAGAATACAGCAGACTGAGCATATGGAACCGACAAAAGAAAAGAAATTATCTAAGAAACAGCGCAGGATCCTCCTTGTTTCAGCTGTTTTGCTTTTGGCAGTCCTTGTGCTTGTGATATTTTTTCTGTTTAGGGGCGGATCGCTTTTATCCTCCGCCCCAGCAGTTACCGTGGAAACACCGGGGAAAATGTCTCATACCGAGAGGGAATCTTTTTCTCTTGCGCTGGAGCTGTCTGCTCTTGCAGAGGCAGACTATCCTGCCGCAAGCTTCAGTATCAGCTTTGACCCGGAAAAGCTGGAGTTTCTGGGGTTGGACGAGGGAAACGTTTCCGTGAAAAATCCTGGAAGCCGCTCGGGGGCAGCCTTGCCGGAATGGAGCGTCAATGTGGATAAAAGCAACGAAACCGGACAAATCAACATTATGTATTTGGATATGACCGGAGGGAAATATGCTTTTTTAAAGGAATTGCTTCAGGAAGAGGACAATGTGCTGCTGTATTTGAAATTTCGCCTGCGCGGCAGTGTGAAACAAGGCGATGTGTACGAGCTTTGCATTGACGATGCTGTGTTTGCGGCGTCTGATGAATCAGAGAGCCTTGCAAAAGCGGCAGGATCCCTTCGTACAAATAACGGGCGGATCGTTATAGGAGGGTAGTTATGAAAAGAATATTATGTCTTTTGCTGGCTGTTGTGTTTTGTATTGGCGCATTCTGCAGCTGCGATATCACTCAAAAACCGGTTACGCTGGAAGACAGCATTCCAATTCCCGAGGATGGAATCATTTCTGCCTCCGTATTTGAAAAAATCAAGAATGAAAACAAAGTTGTTACCTTTTATGCAACATCGGGAGATATACGCTACGAGTGGACTGTTTTCGGAAGTGATATTGAAAATCCGGTTGATAAAAATCTGGCAGTCGAAATTTTTGGCGAAACAGATTCTGCTGTATCGTTCCGGCTTTTATCAGAAGAGGCACTTGGTTTTTCGCCGGTGCTTTCCCTGTATCTGACAGACGTCTGGAATGTGCAGAGTGCTACAGTATATCAAAAAAGCAATGCGGGGCTGTCCCCTGTTTGTTCTGCTTCCGTTACGGGAAGCAAAACAAGCGTGCTGAATTTTTCCGTTACGGAAACAGGCGCTTTCACCGTTCTTGCCGATGAAGGGGAGGAAACAACCATTGCAGCAGAGTCTGTGCCCGAGAGTACGTCGGAAGCGCCGATACAGTCGGATCCCTATCTTTCAGAAGGAACACAGAGCGGTGGTAGAATTCTATCTGACGGAAAGCAAAGTGGTCAGGATCAATATAAAACCGATCCAGTTCCTGTGGGAAAACCGCTGCCTGTAGAACCGGAAGATCAAAATATTGACGAGAAGCAGACTTATACCTGCACATTTTCTATTGAATGTTCTTCCATTCTGAATAATCTTTCGGATCTTGTGCCGGAAAAGTTGGATGTGCTCCCGAAAAATGGTGTAATCTTTCCTGCCCAGACGGTGACGTTTTATGAAGGCGAATCCGTTTTTGATGTTTTGCAGAGGATCTGCCGGGAAAATAATATCCATATGGAAGCTTCTTGGACACCTATATACAACAGCGCCTACGTAGAGGGCATCCACAATTTATATGAATTTGACTGCGGCTCCGGTTCCGGCTGGATGTATCGGGTCAACGGCTGGTATCCGAACTACGGATGCAGCCGGTATCAACTATGCCAGGGTGATACTGTGGAGTGGCGGTATACCTGCGATCTGGGCGCGGATATCGGCGGAGCCTACGCAATCAATCCTGAATAATGCTGGAAAGGAGTGTGACGCTGTGCAGTATGCGGATGCGTTTGGGAGCTATCATCCCATTGTAAATTTCTTATATTTTAGTTTGATTTTCGCCTTTTCTATGTTCCTTATGCATCCGGTG
>CATLAS010000161.1 GCA_949878535.1 uncultured Eubacteriales bacterium
ACTCTATACTTGAAATTATTATAATAAGTATAGCACAAGCAGTGCATTTTGTAAAGGCGCTTACAGTATATCTATATACTCACCATTCAAGGCTTTGTTCATGCTTCGAACCGCACAGAACTTTCCACACATCGAACAACTGTCCTCATGCTCTGGCTTGCGGTCATCCCGAATTTGCTTTGCGGTTTCCGGATCTATTGAGCATTCCCACTGCTTATCCCAGTCGAATGTTCTCCGGGCGTCCGCCATAGCATCGTCAATATCTCTTGCATGGGGAACATGCTTAGCAATATCTGCTGCGTGCGCCGCAATTCTGGATGCGATGATGCCCTGCTTTACATCCTCAACATTTGGCAGGGCAAGATGTTCAGCAGGCGTTACATAGCAAAGAAAAGCAGCGCCGGCAGATGCCGCGATTGCACCGCCAATGGCGGAAGTTATATGATCATATCCGGGAGCAATATCCGTCACGATCGGGCCGAGCACATAGAAAGGTGCACCCATACAGATGGTTTGCTGCAATTTCATGTTTGCTTCGATCTGATCCAGCGGCATATGTCCGGGACCTTCCACCATGACCTGCACATCCCGCGCCCATGCGCGTTTTGTCAGTTCACCAAGTCGAACCAATTCCTCAATCTGGCATACATCACTGGCGTCTGCAAGGCATCCGGGGCGGCATGCATCTCCCAGAGATATTGTCACATCATATTCCCGGCAAATTTCCAGAATCTCATCGTAGTATTCGTAAAATGGATTTTCCTCGCCTGTCATACTCATCCACGCGAACACAAGAGAGCCGCCGCGGGATACAATGTTCATTTTTCGCTTATGCTTTTTGATTTGCTCTATGGTTTTTCTGGTGATGCCGCAATGGAGTGTTACAAAATCCACTCCATCTTCTGCGTGCAGCCGAATGACATCAATAAAATCCTTTGCAGTAAGGGTTGCCAGATCTCTCTGATAGTGGATCACGCTGTCATAAACCGGAACCGTACCAATCATTGCAGGGCATTCGGCTGTCAGCTTTCTTCTGAAAGGCTGGGTGTTTCCGTGGGATGACAAATCCATGATTGCTTCCGCTCCCATATGCACCGCTGTCATAACTTTTTCCATTTCAATATCATAATCTTTGCAGTCTTTGGAAACACCGAGATTCACATTAATTTTGGTGCGCAGCATAGAACCCACGCCATTTGGATCAATGCAGGTGTGCAGTTTATTTGCACAAATTGCAACCTGACCTCGGGCAACCAAATCCCGAATTTCTTCAGCGGTGCGGTATTCCTTTACAGCTACTGCTTCCATTTCTGGGGTAATAATCCCTTGCTTTGCCGCGTCCATTTGGGTTGTGTAGTTTCTCATTCTCTTTTTTCCTTTCAGATTTTCTTTATGTTATATGCGTGGTGCAGAGGGCCGGACCCCCTGCCTAAATCGAGCATGGCGGAAAGTGCGCCGGATAGATATTCTTTTGCATGCTGTACAGATTCTTCCATTGTATATCCTTTGGCAAGATTCGCTGCGATTGCCGAAGACAGGGTGCAGCCTGTATCGTGGGTGTTATTGTTTTTTATACGGCAGCCGGCAAACCAATGCTGTTTTCCAGCTATGTACAATACATCGCTTGCATCCTGTAAGCTGTGCCCGCCTTTTACTAAAACGGCACAGTTATACTGATTCCCGAGCTGTTTGGCAGCGGCGGACATATCCTCTTTGCAGCAAATAGATGTATTTGTTAAGAACTCCGCTTCTGGGATATTAGGAGTAATCAGCGCCGCAATTGGCAGAAGCTGCTGCGTCAGCAGAGATACGGCAGTTTCATCCATCAGCCGCGCTCCACTTGACGCAATCATAACAGGGTCTACTACAATATTTTGCGCCTTATATTGTTTCAGCTTTTCTACGGTCATCTCCAACAAACTCGCAGATGGGATCATCCCTATTTTTACTGCATCTGGGTAAATATCCTCAAACACAGCATCCAACTGCTGTTCCAGAAAACTCGGTGTTACTTCCATAATGCTGCGGACGCCAGTAGTATTCTGCGCTGTCAATGCAGTGATTGCACTCATGGCGTAAACACCGTTTACAGTCATAGTTTTTATATCCGCCTGAATACCGGCGCCGCCACTGCAATCGCTTCCTGCAATCGTCAATACAGTATGTAGCTTCATTTACACAGGGCCTCCGCTTTTTTCTTTAAATCGGCAGCGGCAGCTTTGATGTTTTTCGCTCCAAATATTCCGGAAATTACAGCAACGCCTGCCATTCCGCCCCCTTGTAGGCTGTCAATATTATCGAGACAGATTCCACCGATTGCAACGGCAGGAATGGAAACAGACATACAGATTTCGTGAAGCTGTCCGGTTGTAATGCGTACCGCGTTTTTTTTGGTAGGGGAAGGGAACACTGCTCCAACTCCAAGATAATCAGCCCCTGCCGCCTGCGCCGCCTGCGCCTGTTCGACTGTCTTGGCAGTTGCACCGATTATAAAATTTTCACCCGCCATTTTGCGGATTTCTGAAACAGGCGTATCCTCCGTGCCAACGTGAACCCCGTCCGCTCCACTTTTCAAAGCTACTTCTATATTATCATTGACAATCAAGGGAACATTGTAACGGTGACACAGCGCTTTTATTTCTATTGCCTCGTCCACAAAAGCATCTGGATCCAGATGCTTTTCACGCAGTTGAACCATTGTAACACCGCCAGCAAGCGCATCTTCAATTTGTTCGTACAATGTTCTCGCCTGAGTAAATGAACGGTCTGTCACAGCATATAAAAGCAGCTGTCTTCTCTCAATTTTCATTTTCAGTCCAGTACCTTTCCGTATATTTTTGTACATTCTCGCACTGCATAAAGCTACTCATAATACACGCTCCGACCGCTCCCGCGCTGTATACAGCGTTATAGTTAGATAGATCTATTCCGCCAATTGCATAGACGGGGATGGAGACGCTTTCGCAAATCTCCTGCAGAAAAACAAGTCCTCGTCCAGGCACTCCCTTTTTGCAGTCTGTATCAAATATGTGTCCTACTGTGATATAGGTGCAGCCCTGTTTTTCTGCTTCCTGCGCTTCTTCTATGGAATGACAGGAGGCTCCCATTACGGAAAATCTGGACTTTTCTTTGTCTGTTATTTTTCGCAGCACATGCAAAGGAAGATGTATACGGTCTGCACCGAGCAGGGAAGCCGCACTGATATAATTATGCAGGATACAGGGCGTTTCAATTTTTTTGCATATTGCCAGCACCTGCCT
>CATLAS010000162.1 GCA_949878535.1 uncultured Eubacteriales bacterium
CAGAACAGGAAGAATTCAGTATACTTAACGCGGTTCCTACAGCGGAAGCAGCCATTCAAATTGTAATGAATCGACTTCCAGTAACGATTTCTGGAAGCAAATTTGTTATCATCGGATATGGCAGAGTAGGAAAAGCGCTGGCACAGCGCCTTATTGCGCTGCAGGGTACAGTTGTCGTAGCAGCACGCAGTCCAGCCGCCCGTGCTGCAGCGGAAAGTGATGGATGCACAACCATTTCGGTGACAGACTATCTGAACAGTCCACTGCCCTGTGCGGCATGCTTCAATACAGTACCTGCGCCGATTATTCACGATGAATGCGTCACCAGTGCAGACTGTCGGTTGTTTATTGATCTGGCGTCTTCCCCCGGAGGATTCCGTGAGGAAGCACGCTCCATTCTTGGAGATCAGCTGATTACGGCACTGTCACTGCCTGGAAAGTATTCTCACGAAACAGCCGGAAAAATTATATATAAAACGGTGGAAGGAATGCTCACTGGGAAAGGGGGCGCTATATCATGATTGGATATGCATTCTGCGGATCTTTCTGCACCCATGAGGCGTCTCTTGCAGTTTTATCAGAACTGATTAGCAAAGGATATCCCATCACACCGATTTTCAGTGAAACAGCGTACCAGACTGATACAAAGTTTGGCAGAGCCGCAGATATTATAGAAAAAGTTGAAACTATGTGCGGCAGGAAAATCACGCATACAATCCCAGCGGCAGAACGATTTGGTCCCACAACCCCGCTGGATGCACTGATCATCGCTCCCTGCACAGGAAACACCCTTGCCAAGCTTGCCCATGGTATAACAGATACAGCAGTATGTATGAGCGCCAAAGCGCACCTGCGCCAAAACAGGCCGCTGCTGATAGCACTGGCTTCCAATGATGCAATGTCGGCGAATCTGGAAAACATTGCGCGGCTTTTGAATCGAAAAAACGTGTATTTTGTTCCTATGCGGCAGGATGATCCAAATAAGAAGCCCCATTCCCTGGTAGCAGACTTCTCTGAAGTTGTATCCGCATACGAAGCTATGCTGCAAGGCAAGCAGCTGCGGCCTCTTTTTCTTTGATAAATGTAAAAAGGCTTACCTTAGCAAGGGGAGCTCTCACGCAGCCTAAATATAAATAGCTCCCTTATGGAGCAACCTGCGGATCCTCGAAGAGAGGCTTATGAAATGGTAACCAAAAACCGCCTTCTGTCATATACAGAAGGCGGTTTACTATATTACATCTCCTCACTGTCCTGCGCAGTTGCAGTACCAGAAGAAAAATCGTCCTGATTGTCAAGTCCGTCTCTGCGCAGCATCTGCTCCAAAACATCAATATCCGCAGAAATATCCATCGCTTGCGCAGAATAGAGATTATCCAACTGCTGCCTGTAAGCACCGGCAAGGGTTTCCAGCGTTTCCTCAATATTTTTCTTTGTGGTGCGCATGTTTTCGCCTGCAACGCCTGCTTCTTCAAGCATATCATAAGACTGAAGCAATTTCAGCGTCATCGGCAGATAGTAATTCATAAAAGTCCGAATCTGCCCAACATCCTCCGGATGCACTCGAATAAATTCAAATATCTTGTCTGTATATAAATGAATGCGGTTGACACAAAGCGTTACCGCAGCATCATCAATTTTCTGATTGGCTTCTTTTATCTTTTTCAGCCACACATCGTATTCGTCGGAAGGTTCTGCTTCCGGTTCCTGTGCTGGCGGCTCTTCCGCGCGATTCTGCACAATTATACGGGCTTCATCCGGATCAATTACGATCCGGTCTCCGCCATAATCCAAGTATGCTTTTTTCCCGAAATACCCTTTCTCCAGAAGACGTTCTAAATCTTTCTGCACCTTTGCTTTGGTACTCTGCATCACGTTTGAAAGGGCAGAAATAGAATATTCCGGAAAATTACCGATCACACGACCATAGCGGCACGCGATTTTATACAGAGCATCGGACCGGATTCCGCTGATTAAAACAAGAATAGAACTGATTCCAAATCCAGCAGTCATAACAATATCAAAAAAAGCAGGCTGTGTAAAAAGGCCATCACCCATCGAGCAAGCAGCAATAAACAATCCACCTCCAAGAAAAATGGCTCCCGGTATGGACAAGCCCTTACGGTCTATCCGCAGCTTTTTCTTCCTGCGTGGCTGCACAGGACGCGCCTGTTGATTTTGATTTTGCGGAGGCGGCTGCGATCCTTTATCTGTCGCACCCTGCTTTGGCGTCTGATTGATATTCAAATGCAGATTTTTAAAATATTCGGATTGTTTTTGGGTGCTCCACGCGCTGGACACCCCCCTTGCCGCCGAATCCAATGCGGTGCCGACAGCATTGATTGTATTTTCAATTACAGAGGCAAGATCGCTGTAAGGATCTTTATGGTTGTTATTATTGCTCATTCTCTGCTCCTTGCTGCTTTTCGAAAACGCACAGCCATATACATGGCTTGGATGTATATATAACGCTATGCCGAACCTCCGGTAAAATCATCATCTGATCTCCCGCTTCAAGAATTGTTTCTGTATCGGTATCCGGGAAATATAAAATCCCCTGCCCCTTCAAAACACTTACCCATTCCGCTTCCTTCTGACAGTACACATTGTTTTCCGGCGTCACTTGCCCGAAAGATACAATCTTTTCTATTCGAATACGCGCATCTTCCCATACTACGGTGGTAATTTCCTTTGCAGGATCCACTTCCCGCGCATCCAACAGATTCATTGACATTTCTTCGTTTTTACTCCAGAACATTTTCATCACCGGATTTGGAAACCTCATAAAGAATATTGTTTCCCCGCTTCCCGCAGCGGCAAAGGACGCCTATATTTTCTAAAAATTTTACAGCCGCCCACAGGCGTCGTCCGCGCATACAAAATATCTTCGCAAGTTCTGTACTTGTAAATATTTCGCCTGCGGTAAACGGAAGTATGTTTAGAATATCCCCTTTGTTTTTAAAAGGAACAATTTCTGCAAGATCATCCGGCACAGTATCCGTTTTTGTTGCTCTTCTTTTTCGATCCTTTCCGTATCCGTCCAGCAATTTATAATCACTGGCAACTGTCAAAAAGTTAAGCACACACAAATTGGGATGGGCGAAAAAAGACGAAATATACAAAAGTTCCGACAAAATTGCATACCGTGCACACACGTATGTTCGGTACTTGCCTGTATTCATATCGCCAGTATCGGGATTCACCCACACAGTTCGTTTTCTTAAAGCGCTGGGATATACAAGCGTCACCGGATACCTTTGTAA
>CATLAS010000163.1 GCA_949878535.1 uncultured Eubacteriales bacterium
GAGGTCAAATGGAAACTTTGAGGCGTGCCGCCTCCTTTTACACAAAGGAGGCTTAAGTCAACAAAAAAGGCACCATATGAGGATCCGCTTCGCGGCCCCATCGGGAGCTGTCGCGGTAGCGCAAATAAAAAGGCTCCCCCCAGCAAAGGGATCGTCGCGCAACACAAATAAAAAGGCCCCCTTGTGCAAAGGGGGCTCCCGCGCAGCGGGTGGGGGATTGTTTCTGCTGTCATTTTGCAGATTCTTCTGTATACAATCCCCCGTATTTTAACCTTATTATACGTCCAACGAATAAGGACCATCGTTGCAGTCCGTGCGAATCAACCACTGTCCACGAGTGAAGTCCGGAATATCCATCGGACGGCCGCCGCCGGCAATAGATGCTTCCGACAGAGGCGTAATTGCCATCCAGGACGCCATATCATACGTGTCGACTGTAGGCTGCCGGTTGTTCAGAATTCCCTCAAAGAATGCAGAATATACCAGCCAGTCCATACCGTCATGACCGCCCTTAACACCCTCTTTTAAGTAACGCTGCCAAATGGGATGTTCCCATTTCTCCCTGTATTCGTCCAGATTTTCGTAGATTTTGTTTCCGGATTCACCGAGGCTGTCTAAAAAGACGGCTTTGGTCAGTTCAGTATAGCTTCCCTTTGTACCACGAACAGTGAATCCGCGGGAATAATGGCGGGGCAGCGAAGTGTCCAATGTAAGGGTAATCAACTCCCCACCGGTGCATTTAATGTTGGTTTTAATAATGTCTCCCTGTGCAAACAAAGCTGTACGCAGCTCCGGTTTAACGTCCTCATGATTGCTAGCATATTCGTTCAGTCCCCACGCACCGGAGGACATGGAAGTCAGCGAAAGCATCCGATTTCCCCGGTTGATATTCAGAACCTTTGCAATGGGACCAAGTTCATGAGTGGGGTAATTCTCACAGTTCCGATTTTTATAATTGTGCAGCCGATAATGCCGCTTTTCTTCTCCGTGAGTGATTTCATACCGCAGATCATGATGATATCCGCCCTCGCAAGCGGCAACTTTGCCGAACAACCCCTGCCGAACCATATTCAGCACCATCAGTTCGTCCCGTCCAAAGCAGCAGTTTTCCAGCATCATGCAGTGCCTGCCTGTATCCTCATAAGCACGGATCAATTCCCAGCAGTCGTCTATCGTATACGCACCACCAACTTCACAGCCCACATATTTTCCTGCCCGCATAGCGGCAACAGTAGCAGGCACATGATTTTCCCATGCAGAAGCGATCACCACTGCTTCTACATCGCTGTCCTCAATCAGAGCCCGATAATCTGTAGTATACTTCGGTGCATATCCTTTTTTCTCCAAAACACCCTGCTGTCCCCGCACTGCACGATCCTCGTAGCGGTCACAGACATATGTAATGCGAATAGAATCCATATCGCAAAGAACGCCCATCAGCGTGCTGTATCCACGTTCACCGAGCCCGATGACGCCCACTTTTATTTCTTGATTCATGTTCGAATGCTCCCTAAAAAATAAATTTCCCCCGCATTATATCACACCCAGCGCATATGTCAATAAGTTTTTGTAAAGAAACCATTTTTCTTTACAAAAATATAAAAAACGTGCACCACTAAGGTACACGTTTCACCTGCGATTCAAATCGCTGGTGGGGGAAGCTGGATTCGAACCAGCGAAGTCACTGACAACAGATTTACAGTCTGCCCCCTTTGGCCGCTCGGGAATTCCCCCATATTCAATTTACAGAATTTTCTTTCTGCTGTGCGCTGTGAGAACGCAGCTCACATTGTAAGATGCGATGGAGCTGGTGGACGGACTCGAACCCCCGACCTGCTGATTACAAATCAGCTGCTCTACCAGCTGAGCTACACCAGCATCTCATGCAAACCACTCGCGCAAGAAGAATTATAGCACAAACCAAAAAGTTTGTCAATATCTTTTATAAAATAATTCATATTTTTTATTTCATGCGGCAGCCTTCTTTTTTGCTGATGCAAAAAACAATCCTCAAAATTTCTAAAATGTATTGACTTTTCTTTCTCGCCCTGCTATGCTAACCGCATAAATTTAACTTATGGAGAATCCCTATGAAATACACATTGAAGCAACTTTCCCATCAAACCTTTGGATGCGGAAGCTATGCATGCCAAGACACCCAGTCCCGGGACGGACAGATTTATCTTCCCATTGACGATGCCCACTTTGCCCTGTATTCCGCAGATAAAGGTAAAAACTGGGCAACTCTGCCGCTTGCACAGGGACGCAAAACAGATCGGTTCATCCAATTGCAGGATGGCTCCTTTTATGCCCTCTCCTTTGATAATGTTGTCCATGACGCGATACGCAGTCTGAATCAGGAAAACATTCCTTTTGTAGCTGGCATATATCGGGCAAAGTCTATAGAAGATGTGTGCACCGGAAATGTTTCTTCCGCTTTCACCCAAATCCAGATTCCCGGCCTGTCCGCAGGTTTCGGAGACTCAAACAACAGCCACACTGGATGTATCTCAAACGGATTGATTCAGCTTGCAAACGGTGACATTCTCGCTACGATGTATGGGCAGACCAAAGATGATACCACCCTTTGCCCCTATTTTCGGGAACATGGCGGTTATGATTTTTATCTGTACCGCTCCTGGTGTATCCTTTCTAAAGATGGCGGAAATACATTTTCTTTCCTTTCTACAATTGCCGATGTGCAAACCTATCCTATCCCTGATGTAAATGCAGAAGGCTACTGTGAACCGGATATCATCGAAATAGAACCCGGACACATTGTTTGTGTAATCCGCACCGGAGGACATGAAGTATACTCTCCCCTATACTGCACACACTCCTACGACAGCGGAAAAACCTGGGAAGCGCCCTATCCTATCTGCTCCTGGGGTGTGCTTCCGAAACTGTTTACGATGGCAGACGGCACCCTTGTATGCGTTTCCGGTCATATTCATACCATGCTGCTGTTCTCTGCAGACAAAGGTCGTACTTGGAGCGAGCCATATATTATTGAACCTTGTGACGGCAAATGGGACAAAAGTCCCTCCGGCTATAACAGTGCCTTCGAAAGCAGCCCCGGAGAAATCACCATTGTTTATGACGATCCCAAAGAAGGCATACAGGAAGGCGCGCCGGAGGGACAGCTTCGCCGTATATATATCCGCACGTATTCTGTAGAACGTGAAAACTAAGCTTAACCTTTCTTCCATGCGGCTGCGTATCGCATGATCGGTTTGCTTGCAGAGGCAGTAA
>CATLAS010000164.1 GCA_949878535.1 uncultured Eubacteriales bacterium
AAAAGGTTCCTAAAGCAGAGAGAGCCGCCGCGAAGCAGTAAACATAAAAAAGGCTCCCGCAAGTTGAGAGAGCTGTTGCGAAGCGATAAACAAAAAAGAAAGGCCCCCTTGTGCAAAGGGGGCTGTCGCGGAGCGACTGGGGGATTGTAATACTAGCATTTTGGATTATCTTCAAATCGACGGTACCACTTAGACAATCCCTCCGACTCGCCTACGGCGACCTACCTCCCTATGGAGCCGAGCAGCGGATCCTCACATGGGAGGCTTAAAATGGACGGGTGTTCCTCCGTCACAATTGCTACGCTTGGGTGTGCCACCTCCCTTTGCTGGGACTTGGCTGATGGGATTAAGTAGGGATTTGGCGGTATGCCACGTTCCTTTACTGGTTGAATCAAGTAGATCATTCATTTGACTGAAAACTGCATTTATTTATACGAGGAGGTGTATTATGGAGACAAAAGAAAATATACAGACGGTGGAATCTGTCTGCAATCTTGCGGATGTGGCAGAGGTTCGGTATCTGCATCGGGAGAATACGGAAATATTTCGGAAAAATGGATTTCCCGGAGCCAATATAAAAATTCGGCAGGCGGATGGAACGGAGAAAACAGAGGAACATACCCGGATCTGGCTGCACCGTTCTTTCCCATTTGATTTACCGGAGGAATACATATCCGTGCAAAATAAGGATCAGGAAGAAATCGGTTTGATTCGCTCCCTGGCAGACTTTGACTCTGCGTCCGCAGATATTTTGCGGGGGGAATTGGCGCGCAAATATTATACGCCCCAGATTACAAAAATTGTATCTCTGAAGGAGGCGCACGGGTATTCCTTTTGGAACGTGGAAAGCGATGCGGGAAAATTGCAGTTTACCTTGCAGGATACCTTCCGCAGTTTGCTGCGGGTTGGGGAAGACAAAATATTTGTCTTTGATAATTACGGAAATCGATATGTCATCGAAAGCTTGAAAAATCTGGATCGCCGCAGCCTACGCAGGATCGAACTGTATCTGTAAAACGGGAGGAGCATGGTGATTGATATGGAAAAATGTATCACCCGAGTCCCGTTTAATCTGGATTCGGATAACAATCCTGTGCAAGGACAGGTGGAGATCTATACCAGAGGCTTGCGGGTTGTTGATCAAGAAGAACAGTGGATTCCTATGGAGGGAATTCAGGAATTTCGTTGTGATGTCGGTGTGGGCAGTGTGGCACTGGAAATCAGCCGGGAAGAGGGAGACTGTTTAATCTGCCGGGGTACAATGGATCAGCTTGCAATATTTTCGGCGGCTGCTAAACGGATGAACCGCTTTCTGGATGGAGCTGTACCTACGGAAGATTGGATGGAATATAAAAAAGCGGTGTGCCCTAAATGTCACCGTCCATATTTGCCGGATTCGGAAATATGTCCGAAATGCACCAAAAAAGGCGGCTATTTGCGGCGTTTGTGGAAAATGGCAAAATCCAGCAGGGGATATATCTATCTGTCGGTGCTGATATTCATTGCTGTTGCGGCGCTGAATCTGGTACTGCCCTATCTCAATCGGGTACTGGTTGATGATTATATCAAGGCAGACAGTCTGCCTGTTGTTAGCCAGTATGTGTTGGCAGTACTGATGATTTTACTTGTCACACTTGCAGTGCGGCTTCTTGGAATTGTTCGTAATTTTGCCCAGGTGCGGGCAGGCACCAAGCTGATTGTAACTTTGCGGCAGACGCTGTTTCAGAAAATAGAGGCATTGTCTTTATCGAAGGTTTCTAAACGGACGGCAGGGGAACTGATGAATCGGGTTACACGGGATTCTTCCCAGATTCAGGATTTTTTTACCAGCGATGTAGGTGGATTGATCGAGCAGGTGTTTACCCTAGTCAGCCTTGGTATTATTTTGTTTGTATATGACTGGCGGCTGGCGTTGATGGTTCTGCTTCCTGCTCCGTTGGTTATGCTGTCCCATCGGCTGATGTGGCGGTATCTGGGCCCCCGGTATAATAAGCAGTGGTGGTGTGGCAGCCGGCTGTTTGAAACGCTGTATGATATTTTTTCCGGAATCCGGGTGGTGAAGGCATTTGGTATGGAGAAAAAAGAGGTGGAACGGTATGATAGAGTCAACCGGCGGGAAACATCGGTCCGGATTACCAACGAAACGTATTTTGCTGTAATTTCTCCGGTTACGAATTTTTTGATGGGCGTGGGTGAATTCTTCCTGTTGTATTATGTGGGCAACCAAATTTTAGATGGGACGATGACGCTTGGAGCTATGCAGCAGTTTTCTGCTTACGTTGCCATGATATACGGTCCTCTGCGCTGGCTGTCCTTTATGCCGCGCCGCCTTGCCCGTACTATGACTTCCGTTGTCCGTGTTTTTGATGTTTTAGATGAAAAAGAGGATGTGGCGGACAGGGAAAATGCGGTTCACAAGACAATCACAGGAAATATACAGATAGAGAATGTTTCTTTCGGATACGAGGATTCCAAAAATGTGCTGCGGAAGGTAAGCCTGGAAATAAAGCCGGGAGAAATGGTTGGAATCGTTGGGCGCTCCGGTGTTGGAAAGTCCACTTTGATCAACCTGATTATGCGTATGTATGATCCGGAGGAAGGGGTAATCCGAATTGACGGAACAGATTTACGGGATATTGCGCAAAATTCTCTGCGCAGCCAGATTGGAGCGGTGCTGCAGGAAACATTCCTCTTTACGGGAACCTTGTTTCAAAATATTTGTTATTCCAAGCCGGATGCTACGTATGATGAAGTGATTACTGCTGCAAAGCTTGCCGGTGTGCATTCCTTTGCGGTAAAGCTTCCCGATGGGTATAACACTTTGGTGGGAGAACGGGGACATACCTTGTCCGGTGGAGAACGGCAGCGGGTAGCGATTGCCCGGGCGCTGCTGCACAATCCGAAAATCCTCATTTTGGATGAAGCAACTGCATCTCTGGATACGGAAACGGAGAAAGATATACAGGATGCGCTGCAGAAGTTGATAGCAGGAAGGACAACAATTGCGATTGCGCATCGGCTGTCTACCCTGCGGAATGCGACTCGGTTGGTAGTGCTGGATAGAGGCAGTATAGCAGAGGTTGGCACCCATGATGAGTTGGTTGCCCGTAAGGGATTATATTATGAATTGGTTATGGCACAAAGGCAGATGTCAAAAATGACAGAAGATGATATTGCATAATATAAAAAATAACCGGGCAATTTTGCTCGGTTATTTTTACATAATTCTTTCAAAAAAACTGATAAAGTGA
>CATLAS010000165.1 GCA_949878535.1 uncultured Eubacteriales bacterium
AATATCAAAAATAAAAAAGAAAAAACAGACGCACAGCGCGGCAAGATTTTTACCAAAATCGGTAAAGAAATTGCAATTGCAGTACGCGCCGGCGGTCCGGATCCCGCATCTAATAATAAGCTGCGGGACGCAATTGCAAAAGCAAAATCCAACAATGTTCCAAACGATAATATTGATCGTGCTATCAAAAAGGCATCCGGTGCGGATGCTGTCAGCTACGAGGAAATCACCTACGAGGGTTATGGTCCTTCCGGTGTGGCGGTAATCGTTACTACAGCAACGGATAACCGGAATCGTACCGGTGGAGAAGTGCGTCATTTCTTTGATAAATACGGCGGAAATCTTGGACAGAGCGGATGCGTGTCCTTTATGTTCGACGACAAAGGCGTTATTATCATTGAGAAAGACGACGGCGTTGATGAAGATGCATTGATGGAAGCTGCTTTGGAAGCAGGCGCGGCAGACTTTGCAAGCGATGACGACGTATATGAAATTTATACGGAAATATCCGATCTTTCTGCTGTGCAGGAAGCGCTGATTGGGGCAGGGTATACAATTCTATCTGCTGAAATGGATAAAATTCCTCAGAATTATATTGAACTTACAACAGAAGAAGATATCAAAAACATGAATCTTCTTTTGGAACATCTGGAAGATAACGACGACGTGCAAAACGTATATCACAACTGGGAAAACTGCGACTGATTATCACAGAAGGGAGCATCCGGCTTTATGTATGAGATTTCCTTTCCTGGCCTTGGAATTGACGGCTTTACGATTCACAGCGTTGCCTTCACCGTGTTTGGCAAAGACATAATGTGGTATGGCATTCTGATCTGTTTCGGCATGATTCTTGCATATCTGTATGCCCATTCCCGTGCAAAGTTTGAAGGGATTAAAACAGACGATCTTCTTGATCTGGGCTTTTTTGTCATTCTTTTTGGTATTGTAGGTGCAAGACTATATTATGTTCTTTTCGCTCCTACCAGTTATATTGCCAAAGGCGGGTCGCTGTTGGAAAATATCTGGAATACAATTGTCAATGTAGTTTCCATCTGGAACGGCGGCTTGGCAATTTTCGGCGCTATCTTGGCAGGTTTTGTAACAACCATTTTTGTTGCAAAGAAAAAGAAAATCCGGCTTCCTGTTCTATTAGATGTTCTGTCGCCCTCTGTTATGATCGGACAAATTGTGGGTCGATGGGGAAATTTCATGAATGCGGAAGCATACGGCAGCGAAACAACTGTTCCGTGGCGTATGGGAATCAAACGAATTTCTGGTGGCGGGCTGTATACGCAAAGTATTGAAGTGCATCCAACATTCTTATATGAGTCCCTGTGGAATCTGATTGGATTTATCCTAATTGCAATTTTTTATAAAAAGAAAAAATTTAATGGACAAGTCTTTTATTTTTACATGATATGGTACGGATTGGGGCGCGCTGTAATTGAGGGGCTGCGCAGCGACAGCTTGTATATTGCAGGCAATGAATACCTGCGGGTTTCCCAGATTTTAGCCGCACTTGTGTGCATAGCGGGGATTGTTCTCATGATTCGTGGTTTCGCAAATTTGAAAAAGGCAGCGGGAGTTGCTGGTGCATCTAAAAATGTACAGACTATTGGAGCAGCGTATACTACTGAACCTGCTGCTGAGGAATCTCTGCCAACAGCAGAAACAGAAAGTGAAAAATCCAACATATCAGAAGGAGAATCAGAAGATGGCAGCCAAGATCATTGACGGAAAAAAGATTGCCGAGCTTACACGGGCGGATATTGCAGCACGGGCTGCGCAGTTGGAAGCGCAATCCGGCGTAAAACCGGGACTTGCAGTAATCATTGTAGGAGACAACCCTGCATCTCAGGTGTATGTCTGCAATAAGAAGAAAGCCTGCGAGCAGGCGGGGATGTATTCTGTTGTTATCGAAATGGCAGGAGATACCACACAGGAAGCTCTGATGGAGCAGATAGAAACTCTGAAAGCAGACGATAAAATCCATGGGATTCTGGTACAGCTTCCCCTGCCTGCGCATTTGGATGAGGATGCAGTGATTGCTGCCATTCCGCCGGAAAAGGATGTAGACGCGTTCCATCCGGTAAATACAGGAAAAATTATGATTGGAGACTACGATTTTCTGCCGTGTACCCCTGCTGGCGTAATGAAGCTGTTGGAACACGAAGGGATCGAAATTGCGGGTAAGGAATGTGTAGTCGTTGGCAGAAGCAATATCGTGGGCAAACCCCAAGCGATGCTTCTTCTGCATGCAAACGGAACGGTCACCGTATGCCATTCAAAAACAAAAAATCTTTCTGACGTTACCCGGCGTGCAGATATTCTTGTGGTTGCAATCGGCAAGGCGAACTTTATTACAGGCGATATGATCAAGCCCGGCGCGGTTGTCATTGACGTTGGTATGAATAGACTGGAGAATAAAAAGCTTTGTGGGGATGTAGAATTTGCTTCCTGCAGCGAGGTTGCAGGTGCAATTACACCTGTGCCAGGCGGAGTAGGTCCTATGACAATCACTATGCTTCTGGAAAACACCTTAACGGCTGCAAAGAAAGCAATCGGTAAAAATTTGTAATTTCTCTTGACATTTCATACGAAAATATGATATTATATAAAATGCCGCATGGTATGGGTATTAAATAGCAGATTTGCTAACCCGATCCAGCGAGACATAAACGAAAGAGAGGTGCTTTTCGTGTACGCAGTTATTGAAACCGGCGGAAAGCAGTACAAAGTCAGCGAGGGAGACGTAATCTTCGTTGAAAAACTGGCAGCAGAGGAAGGCTCTGATGTAGCATTTGACAAGGTTCTGGTATGTGGAGACGGCAGCAATGTGCAGGTTGGGTCCCCCGTTCTGAGCAATGCAAAAGTAACCGGTAAAGTAGTGAAAAACGGAAAGTCCAAGAAGATTACCGTTCTTACCTACAAGCCCAAGAAAAATGAAAAGAGAAAAATGGGACATCGTCAGCCCTACACCAAAGTTGAGATCGTAAAGATCGAAGCATAAGCGGTTATTGGCATGACCCACATAAAGTTTTTTCGCAGAAACGGATTTTATTTTGGTTTTGAAGAAACCGGTCATACAGGATATGGTGAGTCTGGGGACGATGTGCTGTGCGCAGCACTTTCCGCTATGACAATGCTGATCATCAACACAATTGAAATTTCCTATGCTTCCGATGTGGAGTATGAGGTAAACGAAGGCGCAACCATGATTTCAGTAAAAGCGATGGGAGCGTTG
>CATLAS010000166.1 GCA_949878535.1 uncultured Eubacteriales bacterium
AACAGACTTTCGAAAAGAGGATGCTTCCTGGAGCGAAATATATGAAAGTGCAATGCGCAACCGGGGACTTGGAAATCACGCGTTTGTAAAAACGCTGTATCAGACCGCAGTTGAGAATCAGGCGGAGATTGATAAAAAAATTGAGGAAAGCGCGGAAAATTGGCGTCTTTCCAGAATGTCCGGTGTGACAAGAGCTGTGCTGCGTTTGTGTGTTGGCGAACTTTTGTATACGGATGTGCCGCCCAAGGTTGCTATAAACGAAGCGGTTGAAATATCCAAATTATATAATGATGAAAAATCTACCTCTTTTGTAAATGGAATTTTGAATAAAATTGCAACGAAGCAAGGCGCGCTTCCTGCACAGGACGGCAATGGACAAGCATAATGTAGTAATCCTCGGAATCGATACCAGCAATTATACAACTTCTGCCGCACTTTCTACATTAGATGGAAATGTGATTGCGAATATCAAAAGGCTGCTTCCTGTTGGAAAGGGCAGCAGAGGACTTCGCCAGAGCGAAGCACTGTTTCATCATACCGTGCAGCTGCCCGATGTTATGGAAGAAATCCGGACGGCTCTTGTGGGAAGAAAGCTGGCGGCTGTAGGGTATTCCAAAACACCCAGAGATGAAGAAGGTTCCTATATGCCTTGCTTTTTGGCTGGTCAGTCAGCAGCAAATGCAATTGCATGTGCATGTAATGTTCCGCTTTACAGCTTTTCTCATCAAGGAGGGCACGTAATGGCGGCTTTATATGGAGCAGAAAAATTGGAGCTTGCCGCAAAACCTTTTGCTGCATTTCATGTGTCCGGCGGCACTACAGAAATTTTGTATGTCCGTCCAAACGCTGAAAAAATTTTTTCTATCGAAAAAATTGGCGGTACGCTGGATCTCAATGCAGGGCAGATAATTGACCGCGCGGGTGTGATGATGGGGCTGTCGTTTCCGGCGGGACCGGCTATGGAACAGGCGGCAGGAGATTTTTATGATCAGGCAGTACCGTGCAGATCCGCTGTGAAAGGGCTGTACTGTAATTTGTCCGGACTGGAAAACAAAGCACGGGAACTGTTTGAAAAAAAGCAGAACATCGGTATGTGCGCTGCATTTGTCCTGCGCTCTGTTCAAAACACTTTGTTGACACTTACCCAGAATTTGCGATTGGAATATCCAGAAATTCCGATTGTTTATGCAGGTGGTGTGATGAGCTGCAGTCAAATTCGAAATGCGCTGTCCCCATATGGGAGCTTTGCTCCCCCTGTGTATTCTTCTGATAATGCTGCTGGGGTTGCGTTGATGGCGCTGCAAAAACATACTATGAGAGGAGGCGTGTAATATGGATATCAGCAATATGCGGTTTCCCAGTCCGTTGACTGTTACAGAACTGAACCAGTATATTAAGGATTTGATCGATGTCAATCCGCCCCTTTCAGATATATTTATTAAAGGTGAAATTTCCAATTTTAAAGCCCATACCTCTGGTCACTTTTATTTTACTTTGAAGGATGCGGACAGTGCGCTGAAAAGCGTAATGTTTCGCTCCAGTGCCCAGAAAATGGAGTTCATGCCTGAAAATGGCATGAAAGTGATTGCGCACGGCAGAATTTCTGCATTTGTGCGGGATGGTGCATATCAGTTATACGCAGATTCTATGGAACCGGACGGAGTCGGCGCTTTGTATATTGCGTTTGAGCAGTTGAAGCGCAAGCTGGAAAGCGAAGGGCTGTTTGCACCGGAACGGAAGAAACCGCTGCCGAAAATTCCGTCTGTGGTAGGCATTGTCACGTCTCCCACGGGCGCAGCGGTGCGGGATATTATCAATATCTGCCGCCGGCGGTTCCCTTATGCAAAGCTGGTTCTGTATCCGGCGCTTGTGCAGGGGCCAGACGCGCCTGCGAGCGTGGCGCGGGGAATTGCATTTTTTAACGAAACCAAGTCTGCGGATGTTCTGATTGTAGGCCGCGGCGGCGGATCGGTGGAAGATTTGTGGGCGTTTAATACGGAACTGGTGGCAAGAGCTGCTGCTGCTTCTGAAATCCCCTTAATTTCCGCAGTCGGTCATGAAACCGACTTTACAATCTGCGATTTTGTGGCGGACAGACGCGCACCTACTCCGTCCGCAGCAGCGGAGCTTGCTGTGCCGGATACGGCAGAACTAAAGCAGAAATTTTTAAACATTATATCCAGAGAACGTGCAGTTTTGCAGCGTACTTTGGAAGGATATCGGCAGCGATTGCTGCGCAGCAGCACTTCCCGTGTTCTTCGCTCTCCTATGAATACCATAGAGGATCGGCGTATGGCAGTGCTTGCACTGGTGCAGCGAATGGATCCGGCGATCCAGCGAGAGTTAGAAAAAAAGCGCAGTGCATTGGCATCTGCCAGCGGTACGCTCAGCGCGCTGAATCCTATGGCAGTTTTGACAAGAGGATTTTGCGCTGCATTCAGTTCCAGCGGAGAAATTGTAAAATCCGTGGAACGGATTAAACCGGGAGACGCGGTTGTTATACAAATGGCGGACGGCGCGGCAGATGCTGTGGTGCAGTCTGTAAGACCCAACGAAAACGATGCATAAGGAGTCCGATATGGATCAGGAAACTTTACAAAAAATGTCTTTTGAAACCGCACTTGCAAGACTGGAAGAAATTGTGGGAGCGCTGGAAGGTGGCACCGCCGCTTTGGACGATTCTCTTGCGCTTTTTGAAGAGGGCGTAGCTTTGGTGCGCCTATGCAATGGAAAGCTGGATAGCGCACAGCAGCGGATTCAGATCGTGACGGAAGAAAATGGCACAATGGTGGAAAAACCGTTTGATACGCCGGCAGGCTGAGGAGAACGTTCATGGAATCATTGAAAAACAGATTGGCATTACAAGCGGAATTTATGGAAGCCGCTTTGCAACAGCAGTTATCTAAAGATATTCTCTTGTACAGCAGTCCCATGACAGAGGCAATGCGGTATGCGGTTCTTGGAGGAGGAAAACGGATCCGTGCATTTCTAACATTGGAATTTTGTTGTATGTTTGGCGGAACGGTTCAGGATGCGGCAGATTACGCTTGTGCTATGGAAATGGTGCATGGGTATTCATTGGTGCATGACGATATGCCTTGTATGGATAATGATGATATGCGCAGGGGAAAGCCCTCCTGTCATAAAAAATTCGGTGAAACGGTAGCGCTCCTTGCAGGAGATGCGCTGCTGACCCAGGCTTTTTACTGCGTAGGTGCACATGGCGATTCCACAGCGTATC
>CATLAS010000167.1 GCA_949878535.1 uncultured Eubacteriales bacterium
TAAATGATAGCAAGGACAATCCCCCACCCGCTGCGCGGGAGCCCCCTTTACACAAGGGGGCCTTGGTAAGGTTTATGCTGCGCGGGATGCCCTAGGGATTCGAAAACGAATCCCCGCACAAGGGGGCCTGATGAAGTTTGTACTGCGCAGAACTCCCTTTGCTGGGGGGAGTCTTAAGAGAGTTGCGTTAGCGCGAGACACCTCCCTTTGTTGGGAGGAGCCTTAAGAATTGATTACCATTGACCGAGCCCCTTTGCTAGCATAGGCTTTTAGGTTTGTACACTCTTCAAATATTATACTACATTATAAAGATAAATCAACCGGTTTCGGCTACAGCAAATTGTAAATAAACACCCACACCATATCTGCCGCGTATATAAAACACATCAAAAAAATCTGTAATTTTAAGAAAAAACGAGAAAATCATAGATTTTTTGCATCTATCCAGCTTATATCAAATCGGTTTGACTTTATTTGACTTTGACTTTCTTTGACTTTTAATATATACTACTGCCAGAAAGAAAAAGAACGGAGAGATGAACGGTATGCTCTTATCTGAACATATAGCAAAACTAATTGAACAAATGATCGAAGAAGGAGAAGGAACCGCAAGCGTAAAACGAAACGATCTGGCAGCAAAGCTTGGATGCGTACCCAGCCAGGTCAGCTACGTGATCTCCTCACGCTTCACTCCCCAGCGCGGATATATCACCGAAAGCCGGCGGGGCGGCGGCGGATATATCCGTATTATCCGGGCGCCTATGTCTAAAAACGGATACTTAACCCACTTTTTCCACGCGCTGGGAGACAGCGTTTCCGAAGAAGAAGCCCGGGCATATATACGAAACCTTTTAGATAATGAAATTGTGCAGGAGCAGGAAGCCGCAATCATAACTGCAGCGGTTTGCACCTCCGCACTGGAGCGGATTCAGCAGCCAGGAAGAAACATGGTCCGCGCCGACATATTGCGTCACATTTTAATGACACTCATGCAGTAAAATTATATGAGAATGCAAAAAGAAAGGAAAGACATACAATGAAATGCACAAGATGCCATACAAAAGAAGCAACAGTTTTTTACAGAGAAATCATAAACGGAAAAGAAACAAAATACGCCTTGTGCAATGACTGCGCAAACGAGGTGGAAAAAGAAAACAACAGCTTCTTTGCAGATCCTCTGGGAGGCAATCTGCTGGGAAGTCTGTTTGCTGGAGTTGCCCCGAAAATTCAACAAAAGAAAGCGGAGAAGAAATGCTCCCTCTGCGGCGCTACCTTCCGACAGCTTGCAGAAAATGGGAAAGTCGGATGCCCCGCATGCTACACCTCCTTCCGGGAGGAACTCGCTCCCACGCTGAAACGACTGCACGGCGCAGCAGTACACAGAGGGCGTGCGCCTGAAAAGTTTCAGGCAAAGCGCACGGCTATGGAAAAAATAGCAGAGCTGGAGAGTGCACTAAAAAAGGCAATTGAATCGGAAGAATATGAAGAAGCGGCGCGGCTGCGGGATCAGATCCGGGATTTGCGCGCCCAGTAACCCCATTATCATAGACAGAAAGGAACGGTCATAAATATGTATTGGTATGAAACAGAAGGAACAGACAGAGATGTTTTTGTATCCACCAGAGTCCGGCTTGCCCGCAATTTAGTAGACTACCCCTTTGAACCCCGATTGGATCAAACAGGTGCAAAGGAAATTATCGAAAAAGTTCGCGCTGTTTTTGCATCGGAGCAGGGGTACACCTTTACAGATTTCTCCAAAGTGACGGAAAATGAAAAACTGTCTCTGGTAGAAAAACATCTGGTCAGTCCAGAATTTGCAAGAAAAAATACACCTTGTGCAATGATAGAAAACGAGAAAAAACAGGTTTATATTATGGTGTGTGAAGAAGATCATCTCCGCATCCAGTGTATCCGTGGCGGATTTGATCCGAAAGGCGCTATGGAAGCCGCACTGAAAGCTGATGCAGCCATTGATGCAAAGCTTCATGTAGCCTTTGACGAGGAACTGGGATATTTGACCCACTGTCCCACCAATCTTGGAACCGGACTGCGTATCTCCGTAATGATGTTTCTTCCCGCGTTGACTGCTACCGGCAGAATTAAAAGCATCCAGGGTCAGCTTTCCAAAATCGGACTTACCGTGCGGGGCACCACCGGTGAAGGCAGTGCAGCCAAAGGATGTCTGTATCAGTTTTCCAACTGCGTCACCCAAGGAGCTACAGAAGAAGAAATCCTGAACAATCTGCGTCAGGCTACCGGCACTATCGCCCAAGCGGAACGGGAAACAAGACAACAGCTTTTAGAAAATAATGAAGATCTCCTGCGAGATCGGGTCATGCGCGCACTGGGAACAATGCGCAGCGCATATATGATGGATACAGAGGAATTGTACCGTCTTTATGCTGACGTTCGCATGGGAATTGCCATGGGAATTTGCGAAAATATAACCTATCCCCAATTGGACACACTGCTGATCCAATGCATGCCTGCAACATTAACTGCCAAATCGAAAGAACCACTGTCCGCCCCCCAGCGTGACAAGCTGCGTGCCGAACAGCTTCGGACAAGCACACAGCAATTCGGTTAAATTGCGCCTGAGCAGGCATATACTACATATACCGCAAAAGAAAGAGTGGAACTTGATATGAACAACAGATTTACACAAAAAGCCCAACATGCACTGACCCAGGCGCTGGCTACCGCCCAAGAAATGGGACACACCTATGTGGGCACAGAGCATATCCTCATGGGACTGCTTCTGACAGACGACAGCATTGCATGCCGCATTCTCAACGAGCGGGGTGTAAACACAGAATCCACAAGAGAACTGATCGCTTCTTCCGTAGGAACCGGAACCCCCTCCACAGTATCGGCAGCCGACATGACTCCCATGACAAAAAAAGTGATTGAAGAAAGCTCCTTTGCTTCTTCCAGAATGTCCCATAACTATATCGGCACAGAGCATCTGCTTCTTGCCATCATCAGTGAGACAGAAAGCTTTGCAAACAAACTGATTCGCGCTCAAAATGCATCTGTCTCCGATATCAAAAATGACCTGTTTGAATATTTCGGAGCCGGCTTCGAAGAAGAACGGAATGAGGGCACACAAAAATCCACTTCTAAAAATGAAATCGAATCATAAGGATGTTTCTCTTTCTTCCCGATTAATCCTAGTTTTATCCGGGAAGTCATTAGAGCAGTTACGGCTCTGTCAACCTGCTTTTCTGATAC
>CATLAS010000168.1 GCA_949878535.1 uncultured Eubacteriales bacterium
TTATTTTATTAGTTTTCTTTTTAAGGAAACCCTTCTGTAGTAAAACGGCACCCAGTATGGGTGCCGTTTTTTACATTTATTCTTCCACTTCTGCTGCCGCTTCTTCTTTTTTCTTTCCAAGATAATCGGGCAGCTGCATACCTGCCATATCAAACATTTCGTTCAAAGGGGGCACGCTTTTCATCAAACCGGACACAAAGTTTGCCGTTGTGCTTTTGCCATCTCCGGCGGCAGCGCCGCTGTCCCATACGGTGATCTTGTCAATTTGCAGATTCTTAATGGCCTCAACCTGAATCTTCACCAGCTCTTCCATCTTATCAGCCAGCATCAAGCGTACCGCGTCTGCGGAATTTCCGCCTGCCGCTTCCACAATCCGGGTGAAACCTTCTGCCTGCTTCATCAGCATAGAGCGCATACCGTCTGCTTCCGCTTCCATTTTCATAAGAATTGCGTCCGCTTCACCTTTCGCACGGCGGCGAATTTGCTCTGCTTCTGCTTCCGCATCCAATTCTTTACGCTTCTTGTTAATTTCAGCTGCAACGATAACATCCGCTTCCTGCTTTGCCATTTCCAAAGCCGCACGGGCAGCTTCTGCTTCCTTCTGTGCGCCGTAGCTTTCTTCCATAGCCTTTGCAGCCTGGATATTTTCTGTTGCCGTCGCGCGCTTCAAAGCTTCTGCTTCCCGCTCACGCCGGGTTGCATCGGATTCAGCAATCTGTGCCTTTGCTTCATTTTCACCCTGAATTGCACGGGAGTTGGATGCGGACACCTGGATACGCATATCCTGTTCTGCTTCTGCAGAACCGATTGCGCCGCTCCGGTCCGCTTCCGCTACGGATATCTTTGCATCGTTGATTGCCTTTGCAGCGGCTTCTTTACCCAACGCCATGATATATCCGGATTCATCCGTAATATCTGTCACGTTTACGTTGATCAGACGCAGACCAATCTTTTTCAATTCTGTCTCTACGTTGCCGGACACTGCATCCAGAAATTTATCGCGGTCTGTATTGATTTCTTCAATGTCCATAGTTGCAATAATCAATCGCATCTGAACGAAAATAATATCTTCAGCAATTTGTTTGATATCCGCCAACTTCAGCCCCAGCAAGCGTTCTGCCGCATTCTGCATAACACCCGGCTCTGTAGAAATACCTACCGTAAACCGGGAGGGCACGTCTACACGGATGTTCTGGCGGGACAGTGCGTTGCGCAAATCCACGCTGATGGACATAGGCGTCAGATCCATAAACTCGTATGCTTGGAACACAGGTACGATAAAGGATGCGCCGCCGTGGATACATTTTGCACTGCGGTTTTCACTGCCTTTTTTGCTGATTTTACCGTAGATTACCATAATCTTATCGGAAGGACATTTCTTATACCGGGAAAAGATCAACAATATTGTTGTCAGTACAACCACAACAATCGCACACACCAACACCACTACCATAGGATCAATAGATCCTGTGACTGCCGTATTCAAATCTAATAGTGCTCTTCCAATATGCATTTCTTTACTCCTTCAATGTAAAATTTATAATATTGCCTGAATTCAGTTCTCCTGCCAAGGATCTTCTTCATATTCAATAATCTGCTGCACATAACGCCAGACGCCTTCGTCGTCAGACATATATGTATCTGCCAAATACTGCTTCTGCGCAACCGTTTTATCTGTTCCAGCAGCAGAAAGCATGTTGTCTGCATGAAGCCAATACTGATACAGATTTTCATACTGATCAGAAAATGCATCCGTCCGGGCATAGGATGACGGTGCAATCTTCACGCGCCGTCCGTCCGACATTTGAAAAGTCAGCCGCATTTCACCGCCGGCGAACCCGGCGTCTACTGTATATGCTGTAACCTGATCCCAGGTATAGGCTCGAACTTTACCAAAACGGGACACCCATATTCCATCTTCCCCAGCTTTTGTCCAGAAAGAAGCTGCAAACAACAAAACCAGTACAAACGCTGAAACGGCACATAGGATGGGAAGCAATTCCAAAAACGGAGAACGTGGGGGCAATTCCTCCAGTTCCTCATCTTCCCAAAAATCCGTCTCTTCATCCTCCGACTGGACGGGCAGTTCATATCCTTCTGGAAGCTCCTGGGGCAAATCCGCATACATTTCCCGCGCTGCTGCATCCTCTGCTGGCGCAGGCGCACAATACAGCGCGTCCCACGCACTATCATCTTCTTCATGCGGTTCCTCTTCCAGTGGGAAATCTGCCTGCACTGTACGCTGCGCCGCAAGGGCTGACGCAATCTTTTCCGCACGCTGCTGCGCAGCAGTAGGAACGGATTCCTCTTCCTGCACTTCCAAAATTTCATATTCCGCATCATCGGAAATGTCCTCGGTCGGCTCTGTTTCTTCTGATTCCATTGCCGTATCTTCCTCAAAGGAATCCATCCGCTCTCCAATGATTCGACGAATGCACAATGCTGCTATCGTATATGCTGCGGCTGCGCACAGCACCACCGGTATCGTATAGGATAGCGAATAAGTGAAAACGCCTGTACCAACCTGCAGTCCAGTCAGCTTCTGATACAAAAATCCTGCACCAAATGCAAACAGAACTCCGCCAAGCAGCACAGCCCCTTCCCTGGCACCGCGCCCCAGCGTCATACGGGACTGTGATTTCACGTTGGACTCCCCTCCTTTATGCTGTCTGTCTGCAGAGGCTCCACGATCAATACACCCCGATCGTCTGTGCCGGTCACACGCACTGCTTCCCCAGTGCGCAGCCGCCGATCAGCCTGTGTTACTGCCTCCAATTCCATAAATGTCTCATTCAGTGTAACATTGACTTTACCCTGTCCACTGCGGCCAGCAGGAATCGGAATATATACTGTACCCGTTTTTCCCACTGCTGTTTTTATATCCACATTTCCGCTGGATTGCAGCCGGGACACGCCATACATAACGTATCCGAGCAAAAGCAGAGTGATAACGCCGAACACCACGGACAAAAGCACTGTCAGCCACAGGCTCCAGCCGGCCTGATACATCACCAATCCACTCCAGCCGCCTATACAAAGCATTCCGGCAATACCGCGAATGGAAAACACATGCAGCGAACCGAAATCGTCCGGTGACACATCCATATCGGGAATGCCGTCCCCATCTAAATCCAGATCTGTATCAACGCCGTCCCCTATACCAAACAACATGAGGATCGTTTGTATCAACAGAACCAGTGTTGACGGAATTGCAATCAATGCAAA
>CATLAS010000169.1 GCA_949878535.1 uncultured Eubacteriales bacterium
GGGTTACGGTGGTCACTTTCTTTGCACAAGGGAACCTTAATGAGAGGGACTGCGGTAGTCACTTCCTTTGCACAAGGGAGGCTTAAATGGGAGGGGTTACGGTGGCCACTTCCTTTGCACAAGGGAGCCTTAATGAGAGGGGCTGCGGGATAATTTTTCTCTTTACTGAAGGGAGATTCAAAAAACTTATGCCCCCCTTGTGCAAAGGGGGGGTGGCAGAAAAGCGCAGCGATGCTGACGGGGGGATTGTTTAGCTGTACTTCCGATTTAATAGCCCTGCAAAATTACTGTGAACAATCCCTCAGTCGCTTCGCGACAGCTCCCTTTGGAACTGCGCAGCAGGTCCTCACACGGGAGCCTTTTTGTTTGTACATGTGGCAGATCCCGCGGCTCCTCATAAAGGGTCTTTTTATTTTAATGTTCCACCAAGCTTCATCAGCCTCCTTTGTGTAAAAGGAGGTGGCTCGCCGTAGGCGAGACGGAGGAATTGTTGAAGCGTACTGCCTATTTGTATAGCATTCAAAGTGATAGTAGGACAATCCCTCAGTCGCTATCGCGACAGCTCCCTTTGGAACTGCGCAGCAAGTCCTTACATGGGAGGCTATACCTATAGTCTCTAATCTAAAAAAGGAGAGGGATTTTTCCTCTCCTTTTTTATTCCTTACTGGATCACATGATATACCAGCTTGCCTGCCGCATGCAGCTCCTTCGGTACGTCAAACACACAGAAACCATCCTCTTCCCGGATCGCTACAGGTGCGTCGTTCAGTGTAACTTCCTTTGCACCACCGAAAATGCGTGCCTGGAATCCGCTGACCTCGCCAACTCCCGGAATAGCAGGATCGGAAGGCTTGGAATTTTCATCCTTCACACGCCCGTCAAAGCTGCCTTCCCGCATGTTGATCACCAGATCAAACTCGCCTGCGGTGCTGTTTTCCAAAGCGATGTCTGTAGTTGCCATTTTACCATCTTTATAATCGTAGGTGTAGCCGTCATCCTCACACAGGGTAAAGGATGCGTCTGCGCCAGGATACACCTGAACGCAGTATGTATCAGCAGTGGTTTCATGCAGATATCTCTGATATGCCATAGTGCACAGCACGCTTCCGGCTTTCACCATCAGTGCGCCGCCCCGTCCCTTCGGGATCTGGTACTGGATTACCTGACCGCCTTCATATACCTCGCCGGTGAAGTAATCAATCCACTGCCCTTCCGGCAGCGTTACCTTCATATCAAATACAGCTACCAACAGACTGTCACCAAACATATAGGTGTTTGCAACCTGATCGTATTCCGGATGATCCGGATACATCAGAGGCAGCGCACGGGCAAGGGGCATGGATGTTTTTGCAGCCAGATGCGCCATAGAATAAATGTAGGGGAACAGCTCACTGCGCAGATGAGAATAATACCGCACTGCTTCCAACACTTCATCCCGCATGAACCAGGGCAGGTTCCAGTTGCGCCAGCCAAGCTGCTGGGTCCAGGGAGACAAGAATCCATAGTGGATGCCTTCCAAAGAGGTGATGTCCATATCGCAGGTTACGTTGGAATGTCCGGACAGTCCATAGTTGAGCATTGCAACCACTGTGTCAAATCCGCCGCCGGTGTCACCTGCCCAGGATGCCGCATACTGCTGGGTACCTGCGTAAACACAGGGAGTGTAGATCATAGCACGACGGCCTGTATGATTGGCAAATCCCTCTTTCATCTGTTTTACATACAGTACAGGGTATACGTTGTGTACTTCATCATCAAAATACTTACCGCCCCAGAGCCGATCAGGATGATCGTTCACTTGGAATGCACCATCCAGCTTGAATGCTTCTGCGCCATTGTCGCAGAACTTTTTCAGATGCTCGAACCAGGGCTGATCCCGCACGGTCAGTCCATCCATATAGAGCGGGCAAGCCAGATGCTCATCCAAAATAGAAGCGCCCTCAAAGGTATACTCCTTGCCCAGTTCCTTCATTCGTTCGCCGCACTGCCGTTCTTCTTCAAAGAGCAGGTCGTAGTTCTGACACAGCCACAGGCTAAGACGGAAGCCCATTTCCCGCAGAGAGTAGAAGAAGGTTTCCGGACCGCTTTGATCGTCCGGCAGCCAGCCGGGAATATAGAACCGATCTTCGTCCAGCTTTTTGTCTACGCTGGTATCATATTTCCGGCTCATCCACTGGGGCTCCAGACCTACCATATCACAGGAGATATCTTCTCTGCGGAAATTCAGACAGTCATACAGCATTTCTCTTGCATTCGTCTGCTCATTGAGCACGAAAGTATATCCGTAAGCAAATTTCGGCAGCATGACAGGTGTTCCAGCAACCTTGCCGTGCAGTGCAAGAATATCGGCAAGGGAGCCGGACTCTGGTAGGAACAGATAGAAATCAATCATACCCTTGTGGGTGGAAATTTTCACCTGATCGGAGCTATCCTTATCCATATCGAAAACGGATGCATAGGTGCAGTTGAGCAGCATACCCCAGCCGTTCATAGACATGATATAGGGGATGGGGCCGTAGGACGCAATGTTACGGATATCCAGCCGGGAGACAGAATTGCGGCGGGAAATGCTTTTTCTGGATTCGTCCCCCAAACCATACAAACGCTCATTTTCATGCAGATCAATTTGCATTGTGAAGCCTTTATTCTGATATGGCTTGCCTTCATATCCGTCAAAATGGAATACAAGGGGTTCTTTTGTTCCCTCTACCCGCAGTGCACCGTCCGGCGTGATCGTCAGAGAAAAACTGCCTTGTGTTACAGTACTGCCGGATACAGATGCACCGGTATCGGTTACATTTTCCTTCAGGATGTTGTAGCGTGTCAGCAGTGTTTCGGCATAGGTTCCGTCAGCAGAAACACGGACATGGAAAATTCCTTTGTCCACACTGGTAATTTCAAACTCACCCTGGGGATTTTTCTGGTCTTTTACAATAAACATAGGTTGTTGTTTCAGCTTACGCTGTCCTCCTGTATTTTTATTATGTTAATATATTTTGGGGTTAAAAGTGATTTACTATAAGATTTTGTTAAACTCCATAAGCCTCCTGCCAGTAAAAGGAGGTGGTGAGGCGTCAGACACGCGCCCTACTAAAGCCCCCTTGTGCTGGAGCCACACAGTGGATCCTATGGGAGGCGGCACAATCAAACGTAGTGATCGTGTCGGGGGGGGGATTGTTTCCCTCAACCTTAAGCC
>CATLAS010000170.1 GCA_949878535.1 uncultured Eubacteriales bacterium
CCAGCAAAGGGAGCTGTCTCCACCTCAAATTTAAAAGCCCCCTTTGTGCAAAGGGGGGTGGATCGCCGTAGGCGAGACGGAGGGATTGTTATCTATCATTTTGCAGGATTAACAAATTGGCAGACTATGCAGACAATTCCTCCGTCACGGCTAACGCCGCGCCACCTCCTTTTGCACAAAGGAGGCTTAGAAAGAGCCTTACAAACTCCCTTCTTTCCAACTATAAAAAGGATGATCGTTTATGCCAAAATATCTCACTGTGCGGGGCGCCCGCGTAAATAATCTGAAAAATATTGATGTAAAAATTCCCCGTGACAAGCTGGTGGTTCTCACCGGGCTGTCCGGATCGGGGAAATCCTCTCTCGCATTTGATACCATTTATGCAGAGGGACATCGCCGGTTTGTGGAAAGTCTTTCTTCCTATGCCCGGATGTTTCTGGGCCAGATGGACAAGCCGGATATAGATTCTGTGGAAGGACTGTCCCCTGCAATTTCCATTGACCAGAAAACCACCTCCAAGAACCCCCGTTCTACTGTGGGTACTGTTACAGAGATTTATGATTATCTCCGGCTTCTGTATGCCCGCTTGGGCGTGCCCCATTGCCCTGTCTGCGGCAAGGAGATCCGGCAGCAGACGACAGACCAGATCATGGATCGGGTAATGGGCATCCCGGAAGGCGCACGGTTTATGCTCCTTTCTCCTGTAGTTCGCGGGAAAAAGGGACGGCACGAAAAAGTGCTGGATGATGCAAAGAAAAGCGGTTTTTCCAGAGTACGCTGCGATGGAATCATCTATGACTTGGCAGAGGATTTTGAACTGGAAAAAAACCAGCGGCATTCCATTGAAATTGTAGTAGACCGGCTGGTGATGAAGCCGGACATTCGCACCCGTCTGTCCGACAGCGTAGAAACAGCCCTGCGGGAAAGCGGCGGACTGCTGACCGTTGTTATCCTGCCGGGAAACGATGGTGGTACGGAAGAAGAACTGCAATTTTCCACAAACTATGCCTGCGAGGAGCATGGCATCAGCTTTGGTGAACTGGAACCCCGGATGTTCTCCTTCAATAATCCTTTTGGCGCCTGCAAAAGCTGTGCCGGTCTCGGCGTGACCCGTAATATTTCTATACAGAAAATTCTTCCTGACCGGGAACTGTCCCTTCTGGAAGGGGGGATTGCTGTAAACGGATTCAAAACTTTGGGTCCGGATACATGGACTGGTCCGCTGATTGCTGCCGTGGGAGAAAAATATGGATTTCGTATGGATCAGCCCTTGTCTACTTTTTCCGACAAAGCGCTGAAAGCGCTGCTGCACGGAACGGGAGACGAAACCTATGACATCGTCCGGGGCTTTGGCGGATACACCCGCCGGCAGCGTGTGAAATATGAAGGTATTCTGCATACGATCAGTGCCCGGATGGAGCAAGGCGGCGCGGAAAACGAATATTATGAACAGTTTATGGAGGAGCAGGACTGTCCCGCCTGCGGCGGCAGCCGACTGAGCCCGGAATCGCTGTCTGTTACCATAGGCGGGCTGAATATCGACCAGTTCTGCAATTTGTCCATTACAGATGCACTGGCATTTACAAACAATCTGCACTTTACCGAAATGGAAGAACAGATTGCGCGGCAGATTATCAAAGAGCTGAAAAGCCGTCTGGGCTTCTTGCAGTCCGTTGGTTTGGAATATCTTACCCTGTCCCGGCGCAGCGGCACCCTGTCTGGTGGGGAAGCCCAGCGAATCCGCTTAGCAACCCAGATTGGATCCTCCCTTGCAGGGGTTCTATATATTCTGGATGAACCAAGCATCGGACTCCATCAGCGGGACAACAGTAAGCTGATTCAGACCCTGAAACAACTGCGGGATATCGGCAACAGTGTAATCGTGGTGGAGCATGATGAAGAAACCATGGAAAATGCAGACTATATTTTGGATATTGGTCCGGGCGCAGGTGTACATGGGGGAGAGGTTGTTGCAGCCGGCACACCCAAGCAGATCATGACAGATAAGAAATCCCTCACCGGCGCATTTTTATCCGGGCGGCGCGCCATTGCTGTGCCGGAGCATCGGAGAAAGGGCAACGGCAAAGTTCTCACCGTTGTGGACGCATGTGAAAACAATCTGAAAAATGTTACTGTAGATATTCCTCTGGGGTGCTTTGTTTGCGTCACTGGTGTGTCCGGAAGCGGCAAATCCTCCCTCGTCAATACGATTATATACCGCTCCCTTGCTGCATCCCTGAACCGCGCCACCACGTGGCCAGGCAAGCATAAGGAGATCCGCGGCATTGAGGCGCTGGATAAAGTCATTGATATTGATCAAAGCCCCATCGGGCGCACCCCACGCTCCAACCCTGCCACATATACAGGACTGTTCACCGATATACGGGAACTGTTCGCAAAAACACCGGCGGCAAATCTGCGGGGATATAAAGCAGGCAGGTTTTCCTTTAACGTCCGCGGCGGACGCTGCGAGGCATGTGAGGGTGATGGTGTGAAGAAAATCGAAATGCACTTCTTACCGGATGTGTATGTCACCTGCGATGTATGCCACGGCAAGCGGTATAACAAGGAAACGCTGGAGGCAAAGTACAAAGGCAAAAGTATTGCCGATGTACTGGAAATGACTGCTGAAGAAGGCGCAGCATTTTTCGCCGATCTGCCCCGTATTGCAAACCGGCTGAAAACCCTGTGTGATGTGGGACTTGGCTATGTGAAAATCGGGCAGTCTTCCACCACTTTGTCCGGGGGTGAAGCCCAGCGGGTAAAATTGTCTGCGGAACTATCCAAACGCAGTACAGGCCGCACAATTTATGTATTGGACGAGCCCACTACGGGGCTCCACACTGCCGATGTGGAAAAACTGATCAGTGTGCTCCAGCGGCTGGTAGATGCGGGAAATACGGTGCTGGTCATCGAGCACAATCTGGACATTATCAAAACGGCGGATTATATTATTGATTTGGGACCGGAAGGCGGCGCCGGCGGCGGCAATATTGTTTGCTGCGGCACACCGGAGGAGGTTGCAAAGTGCCCTGCATCTTATACAGGACAATATCTGCGGGGAAAACTTCCCGGATTTGATAAAGAATAAGGAAAGGCTTCCATGTGAGGAGCCCCACCAAACAAAAAGCCCCCTTGTGTTGGAACCGCATAGCACAAGCAATAAAAGCCCCCCTTGTGCAAGGGG
>CATLAS010000171.1 GCA_949878535.1 uncultured Eubacteriales bacterium
ACTTCCTCATGGGGACAATTGAGCTTGCGAGGCTTTTCAGAATCATCAAAAGTCACAGATACTTCCGCAAAGCTCATGGGGCGGTGCCCGTCCGCGCCCACGAAAATAACATCCTCCATTTTACTGCCGCGGATGTTCTTTGTAGAAAGTTCCCCAAGCACCCAGCGCATTGCATCCGTAATATTGGACTTACCGCTTCCGTTGGGCCCTACTATAACAGTAGCGCCGGGATTAAAATGTAAAACTGTTTTTTCCGGGAAGGATTTAAATCCATGCAGTTCCAGTGTTTTCAGATACACAGCGCCACCTCTTTTTTCATAAATTCCAATTTTTTATAAAACATCAATAGTAATATTATATCCGCACAGGGCTTTATTTTCAAGAATTTTCACAGATTTTGCCCCTGTTTTTTCCAAAATACGCAATTTGTTTTCCTTTTTCTGTCCCACAGCCATGGAGATACACCCCGATGGGACTGCAATTTGAAGGCTCTTTTCATGCACCGATCCCACCGTCTCCAATGCAGCTTCTAATTTATGTAAAAATACGCGGGAACGCACCATTTCCCCAAGCGCCGGATGATGCGGTCCTGCAAAATATGTATCTGGATCATGCAGTCCCTGCCCGTCATGCAATCCGATTTTCAGACACGGCACGCCATAGTCATCAAAAATCTCCAACACCGCAGCACTACGGGTGACAGCCTCTTCCACGGTTAAGGGATTGTAAAGCCCTTTTCGCGTCATATCGGCCAGGGCAGTATTTTGAAATACAATACACGGATATATTCTTGCACCGCAGGCACCCATACTGCATATACTTTCTGCTGTTTCTATTTCGGACTGTCCGCTGGATCCGGGAAGTCCTGTCATCATCTGTCCCACAAATGGGATCCCTGCTTTTCGCAAAAGCGTACATGCCTGTACTGTATTGGCGGCAGTATGTCCCCGCCTGCAGGCGGCAAGCACACGATCATCCATGCTTTGTATACCAAGTTCTACTGCACATATGGGATAGCGCAGCAAAATCTCCACAATTTCCGGGGAAATATAATCGGGGCGGGTAGACAAACGTATGCCGCAAACCGCACCACGCTCTGTATATTCCCGTCCCAGATCCAGAAGTCGGAGCATTTGCTTCCTGTCTATTCCGGTAAAAGATCCGCCAAAATAGGCAATTTCGCAGGTGCGTTCCCCCATTGTGGTCAATGCGGCATCAATATCGCTGCGAACAGACGCTTCGCAAAAAGAATGGGCTCCCGTAATCGTGTGCTGATCGCAGAAAACGCACTGATTGGGGCAGCCCATATGCTGTATAAAGATTGGAATGTTGCTATGCTTCACAAGTAGGCTCCTTTCCTGCAGCGTTCAAGCTATAACGGAATGAATCAGTACTGATTCATTCCGCCGCAATTACTTTTGTTCCGGATTTCCAAAAAGCTCCAACGCTTCCTTAGCAGCATTTTGTTCCGCAGCACGCTTGGTATTTCCGCTCCCGTGTCCGATCACATTGGAATTCAGCCGTGCTTCCACCTGAAAAACCTTGTCATGATCCGGCCCACTCTCGCCCACTAAGACATACCGCAGCTTTTCTCCACTTGCCTGCTGCACAATCTGCTGCAAAGCTGTTTTATAATCTATGAAAGAAGCATCTTCCCCGGTAAAAGCAATTTCTTCCTGCACAAAGGGAAGCAAAAAGGATGCAATCTGATCACAGTCATAGCCGGAATCAATATAAAATGCACCGAGCAGAGCTTCGAAAGCATCCGCTGTAATAGAAGGACGATGCCTGCCATCGTTTTTATCTTCCCCATGCCCCAAAAGCATATAATCCCCCAGGGAAATTTTAGCTGCATATTTTGCAAGCGCCTTTTCACAAACTACCGCGGCACGGATTTTTGTGAGATCTCCTTCCTGCCGGGATGCAAATTCTCCGAACAAAAATCTGCTGACAATCACAGACAAAACGGAATCCCCCAAAAACTCCAGCCGTTCATTGCACTGACTGTCTATCCCTTTGGAACGCAATTCATTTGTATAGGAGGAATGGGTCAGCGCCGTATGCAAAAGTTCCCGATTGTGAAAAGTATATCCGATTGTTTTTTCCAGAGAACTGGAGTCCAATGGCAATTTTACATTTTCAGACATAGCTAAACTTCCTTATCATAATCATATCGCATTGTTATACTGTCTGCACGCCGGCAAAGGACAATTCCGCCATGGCGCGTGCCGCACCGCTTTCCAGATATCGTACAGCCTGCCGCACCGCATTTGCAATCGTCGGCGCATCGGAATTACCGTGCGCTTTAAACACAGGCTTTGCAATGCCGATGATAGGCGCGGCGCCATAAGCGGAAGCGTCAAAGGTATCACGGATATTCCGCAGTCCCTTTTTTACTGCCAGTGCTGCAAATTTTGTTACAGCGTTCTGGTAAAAGAGTTCCTTGATCATACCGAAAAACATTGCGCCCATTCCTTCTGTATACTTCAAAAGGATGTTACCGGTAAATCCGTCGGTGAGCAGGATATCACATTTTCCAAATGGTACTTCTCGGGCTTCCACATTTCCGACAAATTGAATACCAGGAAGCTCCTTCAAAATTTTATAAGCAGCCGCAACCGCAGGTGTTCCTTTGGTTTCTTCACTGCCGATATTTAAAAGCCCCACTCTGGGATTTTCCACGCCAAGTATTTTAGACGCATACACAGTGCCTGTCAGCGCCCACTGGGCAAGATACTCCGGCTGGATGGATGCGTTTGCGCCACTGTCCAGCAAAAGAACCGGCGTGACAAAAGGCAGAACGGTTCCGATGCAAGCCCGGTGCACCCCTGGCAGGCAGCGGACAATCAGGGATGCGCCCGTGTGCAGTGCACCGGTATTTCCGGCAGATATAAAGGCGTCACCGTCCTCACGCAGCAGTCTCAGACCCGCGCCCATGGATGAATTCTTTTTCGATTTCAAGATAGACATGGGGTCGTCTTCCATAGTAATGACTTCCTCTGCATGCACGATTTGCACGCTATCCAGGGTTACGCCAGCTTCCTTTGCCGCGCCGCGGATTTTTTCTTCATTTCCGGTCAGAATCAATTGCGCCTGCGGATATTGTTCGACGGCAAGCGCCGCACCCTTTACTACTTCTAAAGGAGCGTAGTCGCCGCCCATAGCGTCCAGTATGATTTTCAT
>CATLAS010000172.1 GCA_949878535.1 uncultured Eubacteriales bacterium
GTTTTCTGTTGTTATTGCACTGAGCCTCCGACGAGGCCTTGTAAACCGGATGCAAAGTTAGGAAAATTTTTCGGACTGACGAAACATTATGGAAATTTTTCTTTATTACCTTCCAACTTATTTTCCTTTTTGCCCAAGTTTAACAATCATATGCATGCCAAAGTTGGTGTAAAATAGTTAATTATTCGTATTTCGTAGCCCGCAGGAAGTAGTACAGAAACAGCGCCGCCGCCAGACACAGGCTCACAGAAAAACTAAGCACTATGCCGTACAGGCCCATTTCTAAAGTGAAGCCGAAAAGATATGTCACCGGCACTCCCACTACTATGTAACTGACGAAGGCTATCCACAGCATGGGCAGTACGTGCGAGGTACCGCGCAGGGCGTTGGCAAAGTTTATCTGTGTGGCGTCGGCTACCTGATACAGTATCAGCGGAAACAGCAGAGTCATAGCCAGCGCCACTACAGCAGGGTCGGGCGTAAACAGCCCCATGATGCTACGGCCAAAGAATATAAATGCCATGCAGCTGCAGCACATCATCACCATCATGTCCTTTGTAACAATCGCTTCACTGTGGTTGGTACTATACCGGTTGATATGCGCTACCGCTTCTTCAATGGATTCTACCACCTTAACCGCTGCAATCAAATCGTCATATTCCGTTGCCCAGTCTGCATCATCCGCCGGGTTTACATCTATAATCTTTACCGTTTCCGGACATCCGCGCAGTTCTACACCTCTCTCTTCCAGCTCCTGCTTAATCCGGGGCAGCAATTCGGCAGCAATGTCCCTGTGTACCAAAATTGTTTCAATGGCGTTGCATACAGACGGGCGAGAGGTTTTCGCATTCACCGCAATTGACACCGCCATGTCCGGATCTCCGTCCCCATGGATATATAAATGACAGTTTCCCGCACCCGTTTCAATCACAGGAACTTTGGCGTTTTCCACTACATTCTGAATCAGTCCCTTACCTCCCCGGGGGATCAGCACATCAATCAGCCCCCGCATTTCCATCAATGCCTGTGCGCCGGCACGGTCCGTGAAAGGAATCAAGGAAACACATGCCCGGGGCAAACCGCAGGATTCCAATGCATCTCCCGCCGTTTCAGCAATAGCGGTATTGGAGCGAATGGCTTCCTTACCGCCCCTAAGTACTGCCGCGTTTCCGCTTTTGATACACAATCCGGCGATATCTGCGCTTACATTGGGGCGGGACTCAAAAATCACACCCACCACGCCAAGGGGCACGCGGATATGTTTGATTTCCATACCGTTGGGGCGGCTCTGCACCGTTCCCAGCCCGATGGGATCCTCCTGCATTACCAGCGCTTCCATAGCGCAGGCAATTTCCTCTAATCGTGCTGGGGTAAGCAGCAGCCGATCCATCATCGCAGCAGACAAACCGTTCTCCCGCGCCGCCTCCATATCCGCTGTGTTTGCCGCAAGGATTTTCTCCTGATTCCGGCGCAGCAATACTGCAAACGCAGTAAGCACGCTGTTTCTGACTTCCCCGCTGGCGCGCGCCAGCGCCGGAGCTGCAGCCTTTGCTCCCTCGCACAGATTTTTTACTTTTTCACAAATATCATGCATCGTCCCGCCTCCTATTAGATGCTGCAAAATAGGTTCCGATCTTTTTCCCGTCTATAATGCTGTATAATATGGACGGATCCTTACCGCTGAGCAGGAGCATGGGAATACCCGCTGCACCGGCAATTTCCGCTGCCTGCACCTTTGTTTCCATTCCGCCGGTTCCAAGGGCACTGCCTGCGCCGCCTGCACTTGCACGGACCGCATCGGTAATTTCATCTATTCTGGAAAGGAGTTTTGCATCCGGATTTTTTCTGGGATCGCTGTCATACATACCATCCACATCGGAAAGGTTGACCAGCAGATCCGATTCGCACACAATGGCAACATAGGCAGACAAGGTGTCATTCCCTTTAAACTGCAACCCTTCGTTGCTGACAGAGTCATTTTCGTTGACAATCGGCACACAGCCAAAATCCAGCAGCCGGTTAAAGGTATTTTTGATAATCTGCAGCCGGTTCGGATCGTCCACCACATCCCGGGTCATGAGAATCTGCCCCACCTGATATCCATACATAGCAAACAGCCGCTCATACATACGCATCAGCTCCGTCTGTCCCACCGCTGCCAGCGCCTGTTTTTCGTCCAGCGGGCGGGGATGGATATCCATGCCCAGCTTGGCAGTGCCGGCAGTCACGGCGCCGGAGGAAACCAGCACCACTTCTCTGCCGGAGTTCTTTATATCCGAAAGTGTGCGGACCAATGTTTCCATCCGGCGGATATTGAGCCGGCCCGTTTTTGCATGGGTCAGCGTGGAGGACCCGATTTTCACGGTAATCCGGCGGCATCTTTGTACGTTGTCCATTCCTTTATAAAAATCTCCATTTTTTAAAAAAATTTACGAAATGTATTCAATTTCACTTGATAATATATTATAATGGTATGAATACATATATTCCGGTTTCTCCTGGGGGAAAAATTGGTATACTGCAATCATTATACTATCAATTTCACGGGAATTCAAGGAAAACCGGCAAAAAATCAAAGGACGGACAGATTTATGGAAAAGAAAAAATATGATGTTGTCATCGCAGATGTGGAAATGGCGATTATCTCTGACGAACGGGAAGATTTTGTAATGCGCCTGGTAAACGATCTGGATCAGAAAATTCGGGAAATCACACTTTCCAGCAAACGCTGTTCCAAAATGGACGCCGCTCTTCTTGTGGCTCTGGATACAAACAGCGAACGGCTGAAAGCGGAAAAGCGAATTCGGAATCTGGAAGCGCAAATTGGCTTGTATGACGCAAATCTGCGCCGTCTGCGTGAAGAAAATGCAAAGCTGAAGGAAATCATGCTCAGCGGTAAAACTGCACAAGCAGAGGAGACAGTAGAGCAGGAATTGGTAGAAGAAGAAGCACAGCCAGACATGGAACAGCTTGACATGACTCAGGCGGAGTCTGAGGACACCGCGCAAGAAGAAGCGGAAATCCAGGCAGAGCCGGAAGCACAACCGGAAAAAACTCCCGAAGAAAACGCCGGCAGAGGAGACAAGCTGCGTCAGATTGAAAGCCTGCTCCGGGGCAAAAACAACGGATAAATGAAACATCATTTGCCCGAACTGCTTGCTCCCGCCGGAAAT
>CATLAS010000173.1 GCA_949878535.1 uncultured Eubacteriales bacterium
GTGATCCAATTCTATGGAAAAATTGACGGTGCACGGTCTTACAGTCCGTGAAACGGAAGTGGGCGAATATGATAAGATCATAACCCTGGTTACAATGGAGCAGGGGCTTTTGTCCATTATGGGCAAAGGTGTTAAAAGTCTGAAAAGCAAAAATATGGCGGCATGTCAGCCTTTTTGCTACAGTACTTTTACATTGCGGCGCAGCGGAAAATACTATTACATTGTCGAAAGCGAGCTATCCCAATGTTTTTACGGATTGCGTACAGATTTGGATAAAATGGCGCTTGCTGCATATCTGTGTGATGTTTGTGCCGATAGTTCGGTGGAAGGGGCTGCGGATCCAGCGCTTTTGCGTCTGACTTTAAACGCGTTGTATGCACTCAGTGAAAAAAAATTGGATCTGCGCCTTCTTAAAGCGGCGTTTGAATTTAAATGTGCTTGTGAAACCGGGTTTCAGCCGCAGCTTGAGGGCTGCGGCATGTGCGGATGTGACGATACCGACACGATGTATCTGGACATTATGAACGGCAGGATTTTGTGCCGCTCCTGCAGGGACCAGGCAAAGCAGGAATCGGAAGCAGCGGCGCCGGACAGCGATGGAACTGCACAGTATTATATGTTTCTGCCGCCCGGTGTTCTTTCTGCCATGCGCTTTGTAGCGTCGGCTCCCGTAAATCGTTTTCTTTCATTTTCTTTGGAAGAGGACGACATACATTTATTTGCCAAAGCTTGTGAAAAGTATCTTCTGCATCATATTGAGCACTCTTTTTCCACACTGAGTTTTTATAAATCTTTGTTATTATAAACAATTTGCAAGGCGTATCTGATAGGAGATGCCGCAAATTAAAATGGTGATATGAACGAAAAAGTATTTTCTATTTTAGAATTTGATAAAATCCGGCAGCTGCTTGCAGCCGGCGCCTTAACGGAAGGTGCGCGCCAGCGTGCACTGGTGCTTACACCTTCTGATGATATGGATGAAATTCGCCGCAGACAACTTCATACTGCCGATGCGAAACGCTTGCAGGGACAAAAGGGAACGCCTTCCTTTGGATCCGTGCGGGATGTACTTGGGGCATGTGAACGAGCAGAAAAGGGTGCGGTTCTCTCTATGCGGGATCTTTTGGATTGCGCCAGTGTGCTGCGCACTGCAAGATCCCTTTTAGAATACAGCAAAAGCGACCGGCTTTTTGATACTTCGTTGGATGAGATTTTTGAACGGCTTATTCCTGAAAAATCCCTGGAAGAAAAAATCAGCCGTGCAATTGTTTCGGAAGAAATGGTTGCAGACGATGCAAGCCCCGCACTTTTGGATATCTGTCAGAAAATTCGCAAAACCAATGCACGTATTGCAGATTTGATGCAGCAGTATACTCAGGGCAGTGCATACTCCAAGTACTTGCAGGAAAATATTGTTACAACCCGCGGGGGACGTTTTGTAATCCCGGTGAAAAGTGAATACAAAAATGAGATCAAAGGGCTTGTACACGACACTTCTGCATCCGGTGCTACTTTGTTTATTGAACCGATGCGGGTGGTTGAAGCGAATAACGAGCTGCGTCAGCTGCAAAGCGAGAAGGACCATGAAATCGAACGGATTTTGTGGGAGCTTTCCGGATTGGTTGCTGCCAGTTCTTTTACAATTGTATGTGACTACAAAAATATAACGGAGCTTGCTTTTATTTTTGCATGCGCTGAACTTGCTTACCGTATGAACGCCTGCGCCCCAACGATTACAGAAGAACGGCGGGTAGAACTTGTCCGGTGCCGTCATCCGCTGATTGATCGGGCAGTGCCTGTAAATATTCTGCTTGGCGGCGAATACAGCATGCTGGTAATTACCGGCCCGAATACAGGCGGAAAGACCGTGGCACTGAAAACTCTCGGACTGTTTTCCCTGATGGCGCAGGCGGGCTTGCAGCTTCCCTGTGAGCAGGCGACTGTCTGCGTTTTTGATGCTGTATTTGCAGACATCGGTGATGAACAGTCGATCGAACAGTCTTTGTCTACATTCTCCTCTCATATGGTAGGCATTGTATCCATTCTGGAGCAGATGACGGATCAGTCGCTGATTTTGTTTGATGAGCTTGGATCTGGAACCGATCCGGTAGAAGGCGCTGCACTGGCAACGTCCATATTGGAAGAAGTCCTTGCGGCAGGCGCTATTTGTGCGGCGACTACCCATTATGCAGAATTGAAAGCATTTGCAATTGAACGGGAAGGTGTATGTAACGCGTCCTGCGAGTTTGACGTGGAAACGCTGCGCCCCACATATCGCCTGATGATTGGCACCCCGGGAAAATCCAACGCGTTTGCAATATCTGAACGATTGGGAATATCCAGGCAGATTATAGAGCGGGCAAAGGGGTATGTGGATCATGGTAGCAGGAGCTTTGAAGCGGTCATTGAAAAAATGGAAGCGCAGCGGTTTGCATTAGAGGCAGAAAAAGAAAAAGCCCAGGCGCTTCGTATTGAATACGAGAATTTCAAGCGTGATGCGGAATCTACCTTGCATGAGAAGTTAGAACATGCTGAAAAAGAAGCGGAACGCACCATTGAGAAAGCGCGGCAGATTTTGGACAGCGCACGCGCTTCCAGTGATTATATATTGAAGCAGTTAGATGAAGCAAAGCGTGCAAAGGAATCAGAAAATTTTGGGGATAAAATTGCATCAGCAAAGCGGAATATCAAAACAAAAGTAAAGGATTTTTACGACAAGAATACTCCAGAAGAAAAAGATGATGATTATGTATTGCCTAGAGCCTTAAAAAAAGGAGATGCGGTTATTCACCGCAGTCTCGGTACAAAGGGAACCCTTTTGGAAGATCCGGATAAAAAGGGAAATGTAACCATCCAAATGGGTATTTTGAAAACCAAAATGCACATTTCCCAATTGCGTTTGGTGGAGGAAGAGGCAACTGTGCGAGATAAAGGAAAGCAGACATCACGTTCTGCCTACAAAGCCGCTGCTGCAAGGTCCTTTAAGCCGGAGCTTGATGTGCGGGGAATGATCGGCGATGATGCCTGCTTTATGCTGGATCGGTATTTAGACGATGCGCTGGTTGCCGGAATTTATAGTGTCACAGTGATTCACGGTAAAGGGACCGGTGCGCTCCGCAAAGCAATCTGGAATGCTCTTAAGCGTGATAC
>CATLAS010000174.1 GCA_949878535.1 uncultured Eubacteriales bacterium
CTCTGCTTCCGAAATATCGCGGCGCTGCACCGATTCAGCGCGCAATTATGGAGGGAGAACAGGAAACCGGAATTACCATTATGTATATGAATGAGGGACTGGATACTGGAGACATGCTTTTGTCAGAAAAGACACCGATTTCCGATGCGGATAATTTCGAAACGCTTCATGATCGGCTGGCCATTATGGCAGGCAGGCTTTTGGTGCGTGTGGTCCCCATGCTGGAAGCGGGAACAGCAGTACCGGTTCCACAAGACGATGCACTGGCGAACTATGCAAATAAAATTCTGAAAGAAGACTGTATATTGGATTTTTCAAAGGATGCGCAGATGCTACTGCATCAGATTCAGGGACTTTCTCCCTATCCATTGGCGATGACGAAAACACCAAACGGGAAACTATTAAAAATTGTATCTGCAAGGATGACGGATGACAGCGCGCAGGCTTCGGCAGGAACGGTGGCAGATTTGTCCGACGCCGGTTTTACTGTGGTATGTGGAGATGGAAGAAAACTGCTTATTACCGGGGTTCTGCCTGAAGGAAAGGGCAGGATGCAGGCGGCAGACTTTGTGCGCGGCAGACGGATCCAGGTGGGGGATCTGCTAACATGGATGTGAAAAAGGTAAATCCCGGACGGCGGGCAGCGTTTTCCTCTTTGTGCAAAATGAAGGCAGGAAAGTATACCAATCTGGAAGTGAATACGGTTTTGCAGCGGACAGAGATGTCCGCTGCGGATCGGGGGCTTTATACCGCGCTTGTATACGGCGTGACGGAACGGCTGATTACATTGGATTATATTATAGATTCGCTTTCTGGGCGGTCTGTCCATACATTGGATGAAGAAGTTTTGTGCGCACTGCGTCTTGGCGTGTATCAGCTGGCGTTTATGGATCGGATACCGCCCCATGCGGCAGTGTCCCAGTCTGTATCTTTGGCGCCAGCAAAAGGGCGCGGATTTGTCAACGCTGTTTTGCGCACATTTGTTCGGGAGGGATGTGCTGTGTCTATGCCGGACCGGACGGATGATAACTACTTATCGGTACAGTATTCTGTGCCGGATTCCCTTTGTTCTGCATTTGCAGAATGGTTCAGCGCAGATACAGCCGAACAGATTTTTGCGGCTTTTTTAAAGCCGGAGGAAGCTGCACTGCGTGTCAATACGCTGCGCAATACAGCTGCGGAGGCTGCAGAGCGCTTGCGTGGAACTGTATCGGTGCTGTGCAGCGGCTGCGTAAAAACAGCATCTTTTGCCGGGGTGTTGGAAGGGGTAGAAGCCGGAGACTGGTTTGTGCAGGATGAAGCATCTGCTTTGTGTGCACATATATTGGGAGCACGTCCCGGGGAGACGGTTGTGGATGTTTGCGCCGCACCGGGAGGAAAAAGCTTTGCGGTTGCCATGGATATGGAGAATTCCGGTAAGATTTATGCGTTTGATTTACATGCAAATAAGCTGTCGCTGATCCAGCGAGGGGCAAATAAACTTGGGATATCCATTCTGCAAACGGATCAACGAGACGCGAGGGATCCTCTTGCAGATTTAATTGGAAAAGCGGATCGCGTGCTGTGTGATGCGCCTTGTTCCGGCCTTGGGGTGATTGGAAAGAAGCCGGATATTAAGTACAAAGATATGGATACGCTGGATCGCTTGCCAGGGGTGCAGTATGAGGTGCTTGTGGGAGCATCCGCATATGTCCGGCCCGGCGGAATATTGCTCTATTCCACATGCACTTTAAATCCTGCGGAGAATGCAGGTGTTACGGAGCGGTTTTTGACAGAACATCCGGAGTTTGAGCCGGCACCTTTTTCTTTTGAAGAAGGGGAGCAGAGCAGTGTGACGTTACTGCCCCATGTACACGGAACAGATGGATTTTACATTTGCAGAATGCGGAGAAAGTGAGGTCAGTGTGGCAAATAAACCGGATTTGTTGGGAATGACCTTAGAGGAAACGAAGGCTTTTGTTAAGGGATTGGGGGAGGCTGCCTTTCGCGGGCAGCAGTTGTATGGATGGATGCAGAAGGGAGCATCTTTTGCGGAAATGACCAATCTTCCCTTGGCATTCCGTAAGAAGCTGGAGACAGAATGCGAATATAGACTGCCCCGCATTTTACAAAAGCAGATTTCCAAAGTTGACGGCACAATCAAATATCTGATGGGTATGATTGACGGAGAGTGCGTAGAAAGTGTGTTTATGCGATATGCCCATGGAAATACGGTATGTGTTTCCTGTCAGGCAGGCTGTCGGATGGGGTGTGCATTTTGTGCGTCTACCCTGCGGGGACGCAGTCGGGATTTGACGGCTTCGGAGATTTTGGGGCAAATCGCAGTGATTGGCAGAGATACGGGAGAGCGGGTCGGCGGTGTTGTTATGATGGGCATTGGTGAACCGCTGGACAATTATGATAATACAGTGCGATTTCTGCATCTGGTTTCTGAGAAGGAAGGATTGAATATCGGACTGCGCCATATTTCTGTTTCCACTTGCGGACTGGTTCCACGGATTCATTATTTGGCTGAAGAAGGACTTCCTATAACATTATCCGTATCGCTTCACGCATCGGATGATGCTGTGCGGGACAGGCTTATGCCGGTGAATAAAACATATCCTATAGACAGTCTGTTGGAGGCTTGTCAGTATTATTTTGATAAAACCGGGCGGCGCGTTTCTTTTGAATATACGCTGATAGCAGGTGAAAATGACAGTCTTGCAGATGCCGCAGCTTTGGCAAATCGACTGCGGCGCGGGATGAACGGCCCATGTCATGTAAATTTGATTTTGCTCAATTCTGTAAAGGAGACCGGATTTTCTGCTCCGGGGCGGGAGCGCGCAAAGGAATTTTGTGCTTATTTGGAGAAGCGGGGAATCAGCGCTACAATCCGGCGTAAGCTCGGCAGTGATATTGACGCTTCTTGCGGTCAATTGCGGTTAAACCATATAGGAAATGAATCATTTGCTTAAGAGTCAAAAAGAACTCCCCGTTAGGGGAGTTCTTTTTTAGATGACACAAGAGAGAAGGCGTCAGTTTTTACCAGCAAGCATGAGGCGGAGCTGTGTTACATCGGCGGGAGTAATTCTGCCGTTTCCATCTACATCAGCTGCCGCACGCTGTGCATCGGTAGGTACTTCTCCTTCCGGAAGCTTGCCA
>CATLAS010000175.1 GCA_949878535.1 uncultured Eubacteriales bacterium
GGTTTTGCGTAGCAAAACTCGGAGGGATTGTTTGCAATACCGCCAATTTATTGATCATCCAAAATGACAGAAAGACAATCCCTCAGTCTCTGCTACGCGGAGCCAGCTCCCTTTGCACAAGGGAGCCTTTTTGAGTTTGTTTGTGCTGCGCGGGAGCTTCCTTGTTTATGTTATACTGCAGTTCCTTTACACAAGGGAGGCTGGTGAAATTTGGAAGAACCTGAGGCATGCCCTCTTTATCTTGAGGAAGTTTTCTTCAAGTTCGTGCCTCGCACATCTTAATTATCACAAAAAATTATCTGCCAAAAGAAATCAACTATCCCCGGCAAAAACACATCCGTTGCTTGACAGGGTTTGCAGCGAATGCTATAATGATACATATTTTATGAATGTGTAATAAAAGAGGTACTTTGCGATGAAATGGACTTCCCTCAACGAGCTGCGGGAGCAGTTTCTTTCCTTTTTTGAATCAAAAGGACACCTGCGCCTGCAAAGCTTTTCCTTAATCCCTGTCAACGACAAATCCCTGCTGCTGATCAATTCCGGTATGGCTCCCATGAAACGGTACTTCACCAGAGAGGACGAGCCGCCTAGGGATCGGGTGTGCACCTGTCAGAAATGCATTCGCACAGGTGACATTGATAATGTAGGAAGAACATCCCGGCACGGCACATTTTTTGAAATGCTGGGGAATTTCTCCTTTGGCGATTATTTTAAAGAGGAAGCTATTTCATGGAGCTGGGAATTTTTGACCCAGGTGCTGGAAATCCCAGCAGACAAGCTGTATCCCTCCGTATATGAAGAAGATGACGAAGCATATGCCCTTTGGAGGGACAAAATCGGCATCGCACCGGAGCGGATTGTTCGTCTTGGCAAGGCAGACAATTTCTGGGAACACGGCAGCGGGGCATGCGGTCCCTGCTCCGAAATCTATTTTGACCGGGGAGAAGCATATGGCTGCGGCAAACCCACCTGTTACCCGGGCTGCGAATGCGACCGGTATGTAGAAATCTGGAATAATGTATTTTCCCAGTTTAACAGTGATGGAAAAGGCAATTATACAGAGCTTGCCCGAAAAAATATTGACACCGGCATGGGACTGGAGCGGCTTGCCTGCGTGATTCAAGGCGTGGACAACCTGTTTGAAGTGGATACGGTCCGCAAAATTCTGGACACCGTATGCAGCATCGCTGGAGTAAAATACGGCACCGATCCGGATGCAGACATGTCCATCCGCGTAATTACCGACCATATCCGCAGCGCAACCTTTATGATTGCAGACGGAGTCATTCCTTCCAACGAGGGCAGAGGCTATGTACTTCGCCGTCTGCTGCGCCGCGCTGCACGCCACGGCAAGCGTATCGGAATCCAGGGCGGATTTCTCGGTGAGCTTTGCCTTGTGGCAATCGGGGAAAGCTGTGGAGCATATCCTGAGCTTTCAGAAAAGCAAAGCTATATACAAAAAGTTATTACAATGGAAGAAGAACGGTTTGAGGCAACCATTGACGCTGGACTTGCCATTCTGCAAAAACTGATCGGCGAAGCACAATCCGCAGGAAGCAGTTTCCTTGCTGGAGAAGATGCTTTCAAGTTGTACGATACTTACGGCTTTCCATTGGATCTCACCTGTGAAATCGCCAGCGAAAAAGGTCTTTCTGTAGATGAGGAAGCGTTCCGCTCCCTGATGCAGGAGCAAAAGGAACGGGCACGGGCAGCAAGGTCCGACCTGTCAAGCTGGGACAGCGGCTCAGACGGCGCATTGTCAGGCGTTGCAGCTACGGAATTCACCGGATATACCGAAGACAGCACCGATGGCAAAATTCTTGCCATCCTTGTAGACGGCGAACGCTGCGGGGCAGTATCTGAAGGAGAATGCAGCATCATTCTGGACAGAACCCCGTTTTACGGTGAAGGCGGCGGTCAAGTTGGCGATACCGGCACAATCACAGCCCAAGGAGGCATCGCCGCTGTACTGGATACAAAAAAAGTAAACGGTGTTTTTGTGCACGTATGCAAAATGCTTTCCGGCGTGATCCAGGAAGAAGACAGCGTGGCAGCATGTATTGACAAGGAGCGCAGACAGGCAATTCGCAGAAACCACTCCGGTGTACATCTTTTACAGGCCGCACTCCGGCGGGTGCTGGGCGATCATGTAGAACAAGCCGGCTCCTATGTGGATGCAGAACGGCTGCGTTTTGACTTCAGTCATTTTTCAGCCCTCACGCCAGAAGAGCTTGCCCAGGTGGAAGGCCTGGTGAATGAAAATATCCTTGCGGCACTCCCCATTGATACTATGGAAACAGATATTGAAACTGCAAAAAAAGCAGGGGCGCTGGCTCTGTTCGGAGAAAAATACGGAAAGACAGTACGCGTTGTAAAAATGGGCGAATTTTCTACTGAACTGTGCGGCGGAACCCATGCGGACAATACCGGAAAGCTTGGTTTGTTTAAAATACTGTCTGAAACTTCCGTAGCAGCCGGTGTGCGCAGAATTGAAGCTGTAACCGGTCTTGGTGTATTGTCTCTGTTGGCAGAAAAAGATCATTTGATTACAGAAACCGCACGGGGACTGCGGGCAAACAGCCCTGCGGATCTTCCCGCAAAGGCTGCCGGTATGCAGCAGGAAGTTGCAAAGCTCAAAAAAGAAATCGAAGGGCTCCAGGCAAAGCTTGCATTGGGTAAGATGGATGCAATTCTTGCTTCCGCTCAGACGATAGGCACTGTAAAACTGTGCACAGCAGATATAAAGGATATGTCTGTGGAAACTGCCCGTAATCTATGCGATAAACTGCGGGATCGGGACAATACTATTGTGGCAGTGCTTGCCGTGCAGGATGGCGAAAAGCTCAACTTTGTTGCATGCTGCGGCAAAGACGCAGTAAAAGCAGGTGCCCATGCAGGTATGCTGTTGAAAGAAGTATCAGCAGTCACTGGTGGTAAAGGCGGCGGACGACCGGATGCTGCAACATCCGGCGGCAAGGATGTCACAAAAGTATCCGAAGCATTGGAAGCAGCAAAAACAATTCTTGCAGGGATGTTGAAATAAGAACCCGACCCACCAACGCA
>CATLAS010000176.1 GCA_949878535.1 uncultured Eubacteriales bacterium
AGAGCGTATTCAAATCCGGTCATAATTTCTTCCGCATAGGTAAGAGGGATTGCAGGCTTCTTATCCGCCTCGTCCCAAGAGCACATAATCACACCCTGTTCCCCGTCCAGACAAAATACCCGGCAGGGATTATTCATTTCCCGCATGGATTTAAAGTTATTCCGATAAATGCTTTCCAGCGCCGACTTTCTCCGCGCAGAATCAAATATGGGATCCAGCTCCAGCAAATCCGCAAACCATGCAGCGACTACCTGATCCACTTCACATCCATCTGCAATCTGATATTTAATCTCTCCCGTTTCCTCGTTCCAGTATCCGGAGGCGTTAATCAACTCACCCATTTCATATGCGTCCGGGATGCTTTTATCATTCAGATCAATTTTCTGTATGTAATAGGAGCCATTCCAGAGATTTTCCTCCGTCCATTTTCTGCCTTTGCAGAAAATGGATCTGAATTCTTCGGCTGTCTGTGTATCTCCCATTGCGTCCGCCATTTTCTCACCAGCGCACAAAGCAGCAAGATAAAATCCTTCCAGCCAGGAAGACGGTCCGAACAACTCCATATCCAGCGTATGATGCTGCCGACCGGTAAGTACACCGCTCTGCTCCAGATCCCACCGATCCGGATTTTCCTCACTCCATGCATAGCGTATCAGTTTTTTTATATTTTCCCAGTGACGCTGCAAAAAAGCATCGTCACCTGAAATTTTCCATTCCCGATACAGCTTTAGAACCGTTCCCATCTGTCCATCCAGGCAGGCACGAAAGCCCCAGGGAGAAGCGCCCAGCGGAAGCGTTGTCCGCATACCCATTTTCCCATCCGGATACAGATTGTACCGCATTTCTGTTTCCCGTATAGAACGTTCCAGGGATGGGAACAAATACGCCAGCGCCCAGGCATAATTCCAAACGTGGCTGCAAGTCCCCTCGCAGCTTCCGCTATGCTCTGTAACGCCTTCCCAACCGTAAAATTCCCCATTTTCCAAACGCAGGCAGGTCGAGCTTTTCAGAACCGCAAGAGTTCCCTGTATAGCATCCAGCATTGGCTCCGGAAGAGATGACTGAGAAAGCGCGCCGCGAAACAATTCCGTTTGCGACCACAGCCGCTCCCATTCCTTGCAGCAATATGCACTCACCTGCCGTGCACAGCCAAATAAAGAAGCATAATAGGTTTTCCACCGCGGGCGGCTCTGATCCCAGTATTTTTCCATCCACGGCACATACCATGTCAGCAAAAAACGCAGCCGCCCGGTCTCGCCCGGCGCAAGCTGTAAGCGAGATGCCAAGGTGCAGACATCCGTCGGACCTTCTCCCGGCTGGTCATATGTTCTGTTTTTCAAAGACCCCGGCGCAGAAAATTCCCGCCAGAAGGTAGTAACCTCGTCAAACCATCCCCCTCTGTACCAGTGCTCCTGATATTGCACATCCCCGTCAAGTGCCGAAATCATTGCATTACCCCAGTGAGAATCCTGCTGCTCCTCGCCGGTGCGGGTCATATAAATCCCGTAAATACCGTCCTGTGTATAACAGGTATTCTCAGTTCCAGGACCAAATAGGTTATTACAGGAAAATGCCAATGTATAATCCAGCGTTTCCTCCGTATCGTTTTCCAGATCAAACTGAAAAAACGCCGCAGGCAGGCTGGAATCCTTATCATTCATAGGTATAAACGGATTCATAGCCCGCAATCGGATCTTTCCCGGGAATTTAGGATCTCTGTATTCCACTTCTCCAATCGGAAAAGGCCCGCGAAATTCCGTTTCCTCAAAATGGACAAAACCAGCCATGGTTCCTCTGTCCACACCGTTTCCATACACCCACAGTTCCTGCCCGGTACTGGGATTGCCCATGAATCCAGATTTTGTATCCCCCTGCAGGACGCGGCAGTCCCGCACGATTCCCTTTGACTCTGCCTTTACGGCAAAGTGAGAAAAGGGATTGATTGCACACCGGTTCGGACGGTGAAACCATTCAAAGTCCAGCAATCTGCCATCACCGCCAAGACCCACGCTGCCTGCGCCGATTCCGCCCAGGGGGAAAGAAATAGCACCTGCGTTTTTATATGTTTTCATAGTAATCACAAGCTTTCATTAGATTTGCACAAAGCACAAAGCGTGCGTGAAAAAGAATACTTACGAATTTATTTCGTATTTTTCACGCTATACTCCATTTGCATAGCAAACTGAAGCCATTTTACCATACTCCGTTTTTGTATGCAATCGCTTTTAGAAAATATGAGGAAAATTTTATTTTCACAAAAGACTCCCCCGGTAAAAGAAGCTGTCACGGAGCACCCAACCAAAAAGGGCCCCCTTGTGCAAAGGGAGCTGTCACAGCTTTGCTGTGACTGAGGGATTGTTTCGCAAACCTCTGGTTTGCAGATCACCTGAAATGATAGTATAACAATCCCCCACCCGCTACGCGGGAGCCCCCTTTGCACAAGGGGGCCTTATTCTGTTTGACACTGCGTGACATGCCTTCTCTGCGCAAGGGAGACTTTTTCGTTTTTCAGAAATTAGAGTTGCCATTTTTATAAAAGGAAAGTTAATGTTTTTTAATAGTTCTTATTTATACAAAAAAGTGCATTTGCAAACTTGCAAATGCACTTACTTTTCTGGAGGCGTCACCCGGATTTGAACCGGGGAATAAAGGTTTTGCAGACCTCTGCCTTACCACTTGGCTATGACGCCGCTTAGATAAATGAAGCCGCATTACTCTATGCGGCCCAATGTCTTTTCAAAAGGGAAAACCCTCTGAAAGCGAAACCGTTTCCGATTTCGTTATTATACGCGGTAAAACCGCTGGAGCGGATTACGGGGCTCGAACCCGCCACCTCAACCTTGGCAAGGTTGCGCTCTACCAAATGAGCTAAATCCGCATATGGTGCCTCCGGTCGGAATCGAACCAACGACACGGAGATTTTCAGTCTCCTGCTCTACCAACTGAGCTACAGAGGCGCGTTACAGCGACGATACATTATAAAAAGTGGCGACCCGAAGGGGGCTCGAACCCCTGAC